>NZ_CAMZMW010000003.1:0-245343 GCF_947311865.1 Paracoccus sp. PARArs4
GAGGGTCTTTCTGTCCGCCGTCGCTCTCGCCGCAACTGTCATCTTCTGGCTTTGAAAATTAACGAGTCTGGAGCCTAGGACCCTCGCCTTTTTTTGTTCCAGAGAAAGGATATTGAATGGATACACTTTGGATGCTGACCGGACGCTATCGGGGCCTTCCCCTGGTTCCGGTCGAACGTGTGGTGGAAGACTTCTTCCCCCACCTAAACCGAACTAATTTCTTGCGGAAGGTCACTGACGGTCACATCGCCCTGCCCTTGGTGAACGTCGAAGCTTCGCAGAAGTCAGCCAAGGCGATTCACCTCACCGATCTGGCGTCCTACTTGGACGCCAGACACGCAGAGGCGAAGCGCGACTTCGATCATTTTCACAACTAACGAAACCGACAGTATGACTAAATTGTATGATTCTAAAATTCATTATATACTAGATATTTGTAAAAAATAGTATTTTCTACTTATCCGTCCAGTCCAACATCGGCGCCACCGACAGGCGGGCGTGATCCTGCAGCTTCATCTTCGAACACCTTCGCGAATGACCGCGCCGGGCGGCCCGGCGACACAGAGGAAGCAGGTCATATAGTCGAACTTCGCCCCCGCGTGAACCGCAGGGGCGCAAAAGAAGACGGGGGCCGAAGCCCCCGTTTTCCGTATCAGCCGCCGAAATCGTCCAGCATGATATCCTCGCGGTCGACGCCAAGCTCGAGGAGCATGTTGATGACCGACTGGTTCATGATGGGGGGACCGCACATGTAGTATTCGCAATCCTCGGGGTTCGGGTGATCCTTGAGGTATTCCTCGTAGAGGACGTTGTGGATGAAGCCGGTGAAGCCCTTCCAGTCGTCCTCGGGCAGCGCGTCCGACAAGGCGACATGCCATTCGAAGTTCGGGAACTGGGCGGCCAGCTCGTCGAAATCCTCGACAAAGAACATCTCGCGCTTGGAACGTGCGCCGTACCAGAAGGTGATCTTGCGGTCGCGGTTCTCGAGGCGCTTGAGCTGGTCGAAGATGTGGCTGCGCATGGGCGCCATGCCCGCGCCGCCGCCGATGAAGACCATCTCCTTCTTGGTCTCGCGGGCGAAGAATTCGCCGAACGGACCCGAGATGGTGACCTTGTCGCCCGGCTTCAGGTTGAAGATGTAGGACGACATCTTGCCCGGCGGGATGCCCTGCGAACCCGGCGGGGGCGAGGCGACGCGGACGTTGAGCATGATGATGCCCTTCTCGTCTGGATAGTTCGCCATCGAATACGCGCGCTCGATCGGCTCGTCGACCTGGCTCTCGTATTGCCACAGGTTGAACTTGTCCCAGTCCTCGCGGTACTCGGCATCCACGTCGAAATCCTTGTAGGACAGCTTGTGGGCCGGGGCCTCGATCTGGATGTAGCCGCCCGCGCGGAACTTCACGTCCTCGCCCTCGGGCAGCTTCAGGACCAGCGCCTTGATGAAGGTCGCGACGTTGTCGTTGGAAATGACCTCGCATTCCCATTTCTTGACGCCGAACACCTCTTCGGGGACTTCGATCTGCATGTCCTGCTTGACCGCGACCTGGCAGGACAGGCGGTCGCCGCATGCGGCCTCGCGCTTGGTGATGTGGCTTTCCTCGGTCGGCAGGATCGACCCGCCGCCTTCGTGGACGCGCACGCGGCACTGCGCGCAGGTGCCGCCGCCGCCGCAGGCCGAGGGCACGAACAGCTTCTGTTCGGCCAGCGTCTGCAGCAGCTTGCCACCGGCGGGGACCGAGATGGTCTTCTCGCCGTTGATGGTGATGTTGACGTTGCCCGAGGACACCAGCCGCGACCGCGCGGCAAGGATGATCGTGACCAGCGCGATCACGATCAGGGTGAACAGGATGACGCCGAGGCTGAAGGTTTCCATGTCTTGCTGACCCCTTCCGCGTTCAGAGTTTCACGCCGCTGAAGGACATGAAGGCAAGCGCCATCAGACCCGCGGTGATGAAGGTGATGCCCAGGCCCTGCAGGCCGTCGGGAATGTCCGAATATTTCAGCTTCTCGCGCACGCCGGCCATCGCGGTGATCGCCAGTGCCCAGCCGAAGCCGGACGAGACGCCGTAGGTCACGCTTTCCGAGAAGTTGTAGCCGCGCTCGACCATGAACAGCGAACCGCCCAGGATGGCGCAGTTCACCGTGATCAGCGGCAGGAACACCCCGAGCGCGTTGTAGAGCGGCGGGAAGTACTTATCGAGAACCATCTCCAGGATCTGAACCAGCGCCGCGATGACGCCGATATAGGAGATCAGCCCGAGGAAGGTCAGGTCGATATCGGGGAAGCCCGCCCATGCCAGCGCGCCGGGCGCCAGCAGCTGGGTCAGGATCAGGTTGTTCGCCGGCACGGTGATCGCCTGCACGATCATCACCGACACGCCAAGCCCGATCGCCGTCGAGATCTTCTTCGACACCGCGATGAAGGTGCACATGCCCAGGAAGAAGGACAGCGCGAGGTTCTCGACGAAGACCGCCTTGACGGCGAGAGAGATCAAACCCTCCATCAGTGGGCCTCCACGGTCTGGATCTTGTACTGGCGCTCTTCGACCTGGCCGGGTTTCCAGGCGCGGATGGCCCAGATCAGCAGGCCGATCACGAAGAAGGCCGAAGGCGGCAGCAGCAGCAGGCCGTTCGGGACGTACCAGCCGCCGTTGTTGACGGTTTCCATGATGGTGATGCCGAACAGCGACCCCGAGCCGAACAGCTCGCGGATGACGCCGACGGTCATCAGGATCAGGCCATAGCCCAGCCCGTTGCCGACACCGTCGATGAAGCTGTCGATGGGCGGGTTCTTCATGGCGAATGCCTCGGCGCGGCCCATCACGATGCAGTTCGTGATGATCAGGCCGACGAAGACCGACAGGGTCTTCGAGATCTCGAAGGCATAGGCCTTGAGGACCTGGTCGACCAGGATCACCAGCGACGCGATGATGACCATCTGCACGATGATCCGGATGGAACCCGGGATGTGGTTGCGCAGCATCGAGATGAACATCGACGAGAACGCCGTCACCAGCGTCACCGCGATGGCCATGACCAGCGCGACCTTCAGCGAGGAGGTGACCGCCAGCGCCGAACAGATGCCGAGGACCTGAAGCGTGATCGGGTTGTTGTCGATCAGCGGGTCCACGAGTTGCGATCTACGTGTCTGGGCCATCAGATCTCTCCTGCCTTGAGCCGTTCGAGGAAGGGACCGAAGGCTTCTTCGCCCATCCAGAAGCGTACCAGGTTGTCCACGCCGCGCGAGGTCAGGGTCGCCCCCGAAAGCGCGTCGATGTAATAGTCGCGGCCCGCCGCGGGCGGTGCCTTATCCACGGTGATCTGCAGCGTGCCGTCCTCGTCACGCAGCTTCTTGCCGTTCCACAGCGCCTTCCAGCGGGGGTTGTCCACCTCGGCGCCCAGGCCCGGCGTCTCGCCGTGCTGATAGAACTGCAGGCCGAAGATGTCGTTGCCGTTCGCCTCGAGCGCGATGAAGCCATAGAGCGTCGACCACAGGCCATAGCCCTCGATCGGCAGGATGACCTTGTCGATCCCGCCCGCATCGTCGCGCAGCAGATAGACCATCTGGTAGGCCAGCATCTGGCCGCCCAGGCCCGCCGGATCCTCGTCCAGCGCGCGGATCAGGGCCGGGTCCTCGGACGCGGCCAGATCGGTATAGGTCTCGATGTCGTAGCGGTCGGTGAACTCGCCCGTCTCCAGCTCGACCACGTGCGGCTCGAACGCCTCGAAGGCCTGGGCCACGTCGGTGCCGGGCTCGTAGATGCCCGCCACCTCGAGGATGTTGATCTGCTTGTCGCGCTGGCTGTTGGCCTGCTGCACGGGGCGCAGGGTCACGGCCGCCGCCGACACGATCATCGAGGCGACGAGGCAGAGCGAGGTCGCGACCACCACGGTCTTGGTGATCGAATCCGCCGGAAGGTCGAGAAAGCGGCCGAGGGGGCCCTTCTTCTGGTTCTCGTCAGGCATTGCGCTTGGCCCTCCGTTTGATGTTGGCCTGCACGACGAAGTGGTCGATCAGCGGCGCGAAGACGTTCCCGAACAGGATCGCCAGCATCATGCCTTCCGGGAAGGCCGGGTTGATGACGCGGATCATCACGACCATGAAGCCGATCAGCGCGCCATAGATCCAGCGGCCCGCATTCGTGTGGCTGGCCGAGACCGGTTCGGTGACCATGAAGGCCAGACCGAAGGCATAGCCGCCGACGACCAGGTGCCAGTGCCAGGGCATGGCGAACATCGGGTTCGTGTCCGAACCGATGAAGTTCAGCAGCGTCGAGAAGCCGATCATTCCCAGCAGGCAGCCCGCGATCAGGCGCCAGTTGGCGATGCGGGTGGTCAGCAGGAACGCCAGGCCGATCAGCGCCGCCAGCGTCGAGGTTTCCCCGATGCAGCCCTGGATCGTGCCGATGAAGGCGTCCATCCAGGTGATGCCGCGTTCGGGCAGCGCCTGGTAGCCGTCGGTCGCGCCGATCGCCAGCGCCGTCGCCCCCGAGAAGCCGTCGACCGGCGTCCAGATCGTGTCGCCCGACATCTGCGCGGGATAGGCGAAATACAGGAACGCCCGCCCGACCAGTGCCGGGTTGAGGAAGTTCTTGCCCGTGCCGCCGAAGACTTCCTTGCCGATCACGACGCCGAAGATGATGCCCAGTGCGACCTGCCACAGCGGCGCCGAGGCCGGAAGGATCAGCGCGTACAGCATCGAGGACACGAGGAAGCCCTCGTTGACCTCGTGGCCGCGCACGACCGCGAAGATGACCTCGAAGATGCCGCCCGCGATCAGCGTCACGATGTAGATGGGCAGGAAATACAGCAGCCCGTGCAGCATGTTGGCCAGCGGGTTGGCCGGGTTGAACCCGATGCCCAGGGATTCGATGATCCAGGCCCGCCAGCCCGATGCGCCGTATTCGGCGATCGCCATGTTGGTCTGCAGGCCGGTATTGTACAGGCCGAACAGGATGCATGGGATCGTCGCGATGACCACGTAGGTCATGATCCGCTTCATGTCGATATACGAGCGGGCATGCGGCGCGACGGTGGTGACCGTCTTGGGCGTATAGATGAAGCTTTCGACCATCTCGTAGATGGGGAAGTACTTCTCGTACTTGCCGCCGCGGGTGAACTGCGGCTCGATCCGGTCGAAGAATGTGCGGAGACCCACGACCTAGCCCTCCTTCTCGATCTTGGTAAGGCTGTCGCGCAGGGCGATGCCGTATTCGTATTTGGCCGGGCAGGCAAAGCCGCAGAGCCCGAGGTCTTCCTCGTCCAGCTCCAGCGCGCCAAGCGCCTGCGCCTGGTCGGTATCCATCACCAGCAGCGCCCGCAGAAGCTGCGTCGGCAGGAAGTCCTGCGGCATCAGCTTCTCGAACGTGCCGATCGGCACCATCGCGCGACGACCGCCATTCAGGTTCGACGTCAGCGGGAACAGCTTGTTCTTCAGCGCCGAACCCAGCACCGGCTGGAAGGCGTACTTGCTGAACATCGGGCGGATCCAGCCCATGGGGATCTGCTCGTGATCCTCCTTGATCAGCGTGATCTGGCGGGCATAGCGGCCCAGATAGGCCGTCGGACCGTCACCCATGCGACCCGACAGAATCGACCCCGAGATGACGCGGACTGGCTGGTCCGTGGCCAGATCCTCGGCGCAGAGATCGGTCATCGAGGCCCCGGCCAGCGTGCGCACAAGGCGCGGACGCGCCGAGAGCGGGCCGCCGATGGCCACGACGCGGGTGCTGTCGATGCGCCCGGTCTCCAGCAGGCGGCCGATGGCGATCACGTCGTGATAGCCGATGGTCCAGACCGTGCGGCTGTTCGACGGCGCATCGAGGAAATGCATGTGCGTGCCGGCAAGGCCCGCGGGGTGGGGCCCGTCGAATCCCGCGACGACGACGCCGGGGATCTCGCCCTCGACGATTCGGTCCGAGGGACGCTGGCACAGATAGGTGTTCCCCTCGGTCAGCAGGGTGATCGCCTGCAGGCCGCGCCGAAATGCCGCAGCCCCGTCGGCGATGATCGTGGCCGCGTCGCCCGACAGCGGCTCGGTATCCATCGCGGTGACGAAGATCGCGGCGGGACGCGATTCGGGTTCGGGAACCTTGGAATAGGGACGCGTGCGGAACGAGGTCCACAGCCCCGAGGCGCAGAGACGCTCGGCCAGACCCTCGGCGGTGTCGGCATTGCCGATCCCCGAGAAGTCGACCGGCTCGGCCGCGCTGTCGTCGACCTCGATCTCGACACTGATCAGAACACGGCGCGCGCCGCGATTTATGGCCTTGATTCTGCCCGATACCGGCGCGGTGACCTGAACCTGGGGCGTGTCCTTGTGCGCCAGGATCGGCGCACCGGCGGCGACGATGTCGCCCTCCTGAACCGCGAGTCGAGGCTTCAGCCCGAGGTAGTCCTGCCCCAAGACGGCAACGGTGCGAACCGCTTGCGCGTTTTCGATTCCGCCCTCCGGAGCCCCCAGCACCGGGACATCGAGACCTTTTCTCAACGTATATTGCTGCACGTGGTTTCGTCCTGTCCTTTTCCCGGCAGCCTTATGCGCTTCATGGCCGCGTTATGGAAGTTCTTTACGGGGATTTTTCGACTTTAATGTTGTATCCGGGGCCAAAGATCGTCAGAACGCCCCCTGTCTCATGTCGAACATACGCCATCTTTCTGCGGAGATACCCCGTGACGACCGCCTTCAATCTTACTCGTCGTAGCTTCTTTGTCATGCCGATTGCCCTGGCAGCGTGCAAGAAGGGCTGGTCGGTTCTGGAAATGTCCGGCCTGACGATGGGCACCAGCTACAACATCGTGGCCGTGGATCACAGCCGCAACGTCGACCAGGCCGAACTCCAGGCCGCCATCGACAACAGCCTCGCGCTGGTCAATCGCCAGATGTCGAACTGGGATTCCGGTTCCGAGATCTCGATCTTCAACGCGGCCTCGACGCCGGGCAGCATGAAGGTCTCGGCCGATCTGGCCCATGTCATGCAAGCCGCGGCCGAAGTGAACGCCGCGACCGGCGGCAGCTTCGACGTCACCGTCGGGCCGCTGATCGACCTGTGGGGCTTCGGCGCGGGCCGGACCCGCAACGACATGCCCACGGATGCCGAGATCGCGCGCGCCATGGCATGCTGCGGCCAGTCCGACGCCCTGCGCGTCGAAGGCCAGCGCCTGCACAAGATGCGCCCCGAGGCCGAGGTCTATCTGTCGGCCATCGGCAAGGGTTACGGCGTCGACCGCGTCGCCAGCGTGATGTCCGATTTCGGCATCAAGGACTACATGGTCGAGATCGGCGGCGATCTCTATACCGCCGGGACCAACCCGGACGGCCAGGCATGGCGCGTGGGGATCGAGACACCCCAGAGCCACGACCGCGGCGTCCAGCAGGTCGTCGGCGTGTCCGGCATGGGCATGGCCACCTCGGGCGATTACCGCAACTTCTTCGACTACGAAGGCAAGCGCTACTCGCACATCATCGACGCGACCACCGGTCGCCCGGTCACCCACTCGACCGCGTCCGTCACCGTGATGACCGAGAACGCGATGCTGGCCGATGCATGGGCGACCGCCCTGCTGGTCCTTGGCACCGAGCGCGGCCTGCAGATCGCAAATGATCGTGACATGGCGGCGCTGTTCATTGATCGCTCCGGCCAGTCGGGCGACAATGGCTTCGCAACCACGGCAAGCGACCGCTTCAAGGCGCTGGCCGTCTAAGAACAACGCCAGCCAGGGAAAGGAGGATCGCGATGTCGACCTTCATCCTCGCCTTCGGTCTTCTGCTGTTCGTCATGCTGGGGATGGCGCTTGGCGTCATCTTCAGCGGGCGGACCATCAAGGGCAGCTGCGGTGGCCTGAACGCCATCGCCGATGCCGATCACTGCCTTGTCTGCAAGCAGGAGATTGACCCCGACAGCCCGCTGCGCGAGCGGCTGAACTGCCCCCGCGCACGCAAGATGCTGGAAGACATGGGTCAGGAAGCTTCCTGACCCCCCCTGCCTCACGCCGTCAGCGGCGTGAAGCCCAGCACCAGCAGCGCAACCGCTGCGACCGTTCCGAACAACCACAGCTTCCACGCCGGGCCTTCGGTTTTCCAGGTCCGGCGATAGGCGTATCCGGCAAGGCAGGCGATCACGAAGATGATCGTGGCGGTCACCGGTGTCAGCGTCATGTCGGGCAAGGCTTGGAACCTCCGAAACTTAATGCGTGTTTTGATAGGCTGATTGCATTAAGCTGAAGATGTATCAAGGGAGGGCCCAGCCGATGGTTGCGTCATACAAGCCTTACACCCGCGACGACGAAGGCCACGAGCCGACCCGAAGCCAGAGTGTCGATACCAACCTGTCGGCAGCCCAGGCGACCGTCCAGCACGTTCTGGACCAGAAGGGCACCGAGATCTTCTGGATCCAGCCCGACGACACCATCGCCACTGCCGTCACCGTGCTTCGCGACCGCAAGATCGGCGCCCTGCCCGTCCAGTCGCCTCAGGGCGAACTTGTGGGCATCCTGTCCGAACGCGACATCGTGCGCCGCCTGGCGGACACGCCCGGCCAGACCCTGCCCCAGAGCGTGGCCGACCTGATGACCGCCTCGCCCGAGACCTGCACCGCCGACGAGTCGCTGGTGAAGGTGCTTCGTCGCATGACCGACGGACGGTTCCGCCACCTGCCGGTGGTCGATCATGGCAACATGATCGGGATGATCTCGATCGGGGATGTCGTGAACTATCGCCTTCAGGCGCTGGAATACGAGGCGCTTCAGATCAAGCAGCTGATCGTCGGCTGAATTCGGCGCGAAGGGGGGATGGTGGGTGATGAGGGATTTGAACCCCCGACATCTTCGATGTGAACGAAGCGCTCTACCACTGAGCTAATCACCCGTGACGCGGCTTCTAGCGTCACCCGCCAGCCGTTGCAAGAGGCAGAAACGCCCGATCAGTTCTTTTCCTGTGCGGGCCTTCTCAGACGCAGGGTGATCACCTCGGCGCCGCGGGAATCGCGCTCCAGTGCGACCCGCCCCCGCCCGAGCGGCGGCACCGCCAGCGTCGACCCGGACGACAGGACATCCCCCAGTTGCGCCAGCGTGGCCTCGATGATGGGGCGGGCATCCCCGCGCTTGGCCCCCGTCGCGGCCAGAACCCTGTCGACGAAATCGCGCTTCTGCACCACCAGCGCGACATGGGGATCGGCAGCCCCCTTGCGCATCGGGTCCAGCATGTCTTCCCTTTCGGCCATTCCCGCCTCCTCGGAACAAGCATGGTTCCAGAGTAGCGAGAGAAGCCCTTGCGTCAATCTTTACGACGCAAGGGCTTGATTTTCGTCGGTCAGACCGCGCTTGTCTGGTTGACGCGCCGCGACAGCGCCTCGTGGCTCTCGACCCGCTCGGAATAGCGGTCGACAAGGTGATCCTTGATGTCCCGCGTCAGCAGGGTGAAGCGGACCAGTTCCTCCATGACATCGACGACCCGGTCGTAATAGGGCGAAGGCTTCATGCGCCCCGCATCGTCGAACTCGTTCCACGCCTTGGCGACCGAGGACTGGTTCGGGATCGTCAGCAGCCGCATCCACCGCCCGAGGATCCGCATCTGGTTCACGGTGTTGAAGCTCTGGCTGCCGCCGCAGACCTGCATGACGGCCAGCGTCTTGCCCTGCGTCGGGCGCACGCCGCCAAGCGACAGCGGGATCCAGTCGATCTGGTTCTTCATGACGCCCGTCATCGCCCCGTGCCGTTCGGGCGACGACCAGACCATGGCCTCGGACCAAGTCACCAGCTCGCGCAGCTCGGCCACCTTGGGGTGATCGTCGGCGGTCGCATCGGCCATCGGCAGGTCGCGCGGATCGAAGAACCGCGTTTCGGCCCCAAGGGCGTTCAGGATGCGGGCGGCCTCCTCGGCCGACAGCCGGGAAAAGCTGCGTTCGCGCAACGAGCCATAGAGCAGCAGGACACGCGGCGCATGGGTGCTGCGGGTCGCGGGAAACAGCGCCTCGGGATCGGGCGTGCGAAAGCTTGCGGGCGACAGGTTCGGCAGGTCAGTCAACGACTTCCCCCTTCTCGTTCAGGATCATCTGGCCGTCCTCCTTGAACAGCGGGCCCTCGGGGCGGCGGTCCAGAAGGGGCAGCACGGTTTCGGACGGGCGGCACAGCCGCACCCCCTTGGCCGAGGCGACGATGGGCCGGTTCACGAGGACCGGATGGTCCAGCATGGCAGACAGGATCGTGTCGTCATCGACCGCTTCGTCCAGCAGGCCCAGTTCGGCGGCGGGCGATCTGGTGATGCGCAGCGCCTCGCGCGGGGTCAGGCCGCCCGCGGCGAACAACGCCAGAAGCTGCGGGCGGGTCCAGCCCGTGTCCAGATAGGGGATGACGACCGGATCAGCGCCGGACGCCCGGATGATGGCCAGGACGTTGCGAGAGGTGCCGCAACCGGGATTGTGGTGAATGACGATCATTCCCGATCCCCCGTGAAGTTGCTGCGCGTCCGGTTGGCGAAGGCGACCAGCGTCAGCATGACCGGCACCTCGACCAGCACGCCGACGACCGTCGCCAGCGCCGCCCCCGAATTCAGCCCGAACAGGCTGATCGCCACCGCGACCGCCAGTTCGAAGAAGTTCGACGTCCCGATCATGGCGCAGGGGGCCGCGATCCGGTGCGGCACCCGCATCAGCCAGGCCGCCCCGTATCCAAGCGCGAAGATCAGATAGCTCTGGACCACGATCGGCACCGCGATAAGCAGGATCACCGTCGGGCGCGCCAGGATGACGCCACCCTGCAGCGCAAAGAGGATCGCCACCGTCACGATCAGCCCGATGATCGACCAAGGCTTGATGCGTTGGGAAAACGCCTCGATCGCCTGCTGGCTGCCCAGCATCCGGCGCGTCAGCAGCCCGGCGGCCAGCGGCAGTACGACATAGAGGATCGTCGCCAGCACCAGCGTCTGCCACGGGACCGAGATCTCGGTCGCGCCCAGCAGCAGCGCGACGATGGGCGCGAAGGCCACGACCATGATCAGGTCGTTCACCGAGACCTGCACCAGCGTATAGGTCGCGTCGCCCCGCGTCAGCTGCGACCAGACGAAGACCATCGCGGTGCAGGGTGCCGCGCCCAGCAGGATCAGGCCCGCGATATATTGCTGCGCATCCTCGGGGGCGATCCAGGGGGCGAAGACGTGATCGAAGAACAGCACGGCCAGCAGCGCCATGGTGAAGGGCTTGATCAGCCAGTTCACCGCCAGCGTGATCAGCAGCCCGCGCGGCTGTCGCGCGACCCCGGCGACCGCGCCGAAATCGACATTCACCATCATGGGATAGACCATCGCCCAGATCAGCACGGCGACGACCAGGTTGATCGAGGCGATCTCGGCGCCCGCGATGGCGCCGACGATGCCCGGTGCCACGGCACCCAGAGCGATGCCCCCTGTCATCGCCAGCGCGACCCACAGGGTCAGCCAGCGTTCGAACGGTCCGAGGGCCCCGCCCTCGTGTGCAGTCATGTCGGTCATCGGCAGCATGGCCCTTCGGTCAAGGATGTCGTTCGGTCAGCAATCGCACGCGATCTGGTCGAGGATCGGCTGGCACAACTCTGCCCGTCCCCCGCAACAGTCGCGCAACAGGAAGCCCAGCAGCGCGGCCATCGTCGCCATCTCGGCGAAATAGCGGATCGAGCGGCCCTCGCGCGTCGAACGCACCAGCCCTGCATGGGACAGCAGCGTCAGGTTGTTCGACAGCGTGTTCGGGCGGATCTGCAGCGCCTGCGCGATCTCGCCCGCAGCCATCCCTTCGGGGCCCGCCTGAACGAGGCAGCGGAACACGTCCAGCCGGATGTCATGTGCCAGGGCCGAAAGGGTGTCGAGGGCGCGATTCTTTTCCATATTTCATGTTTAATGGAAATGAAAAGCGGCAACAAGCCCATGAAAAACGCCCGCCGGTGTTCCGGCGGGCGCTTCGATGGTCATTTCGCAGGCGATCAGTGGGCGACGGCGCCGCCCGATCCCTTGCCCTCGTTCTGGCGCGCAAGGCGGGCAGCCTCGGCGGCTTCCTCGGCGGCCTCGTCCCATTCGACGGCGACCGGCATGCGGACCAGCGCGTGGCGCAGGACGTCGCGGACATGGCTGACCGGGATGATGGTCAGGCCTTCCTTCACGTTCTCGGGGATTTCCACCAGGTCCTTGGCGTTATCCTCGGGGATCAGCACGGTCTTGATGCCGCCGCGCAATGCGGCCAGCAGCTTCTCCTTCAGCCCGCCGATCGCCAGCACGTTGCCGCGCAGCGTGACCTCGCCGGTCATGGCGACGTCCTTGCGGACCGGAATGCCCGTCATCACCGACACGACCGAGGTCACCATCGCGATACCGGCCGAGGGCCCGTCCTTGGGCGTCGCGCCTTCGGGAACGTGGACATGAATGTCCCGCTTGTCGAATTCCGGCGGCTTGACCCCGATCTCGGGCGAGATCGAGCGCACGAAGCTGGAGGCCGCGTCGATCGATTCCTTCATCACGTCGCCCAGCTTGCCGGTGGTCTTCATGCGACCCTTGCCCGGCAGCTTCAGCGCCTCGATCTGCAGCAGGTCGCCCCCGACCGAGGTCCAGGCAAGGCCCGTCACCACGCCGACCTGATCCTCCTTCTCGGCCAGGCCATAGCGGAAGCGGCGGACGCCCAGGTATTCCTCGGCCTTCTCGGGCGTGACCTCGACGGACTTGACCTGGCCCTTCATGATCTCGGTCACGGCCTTGCGGGCCAGCTTGGCGATCTCGCGCTCCAGCGAACGGACGCCTGCCTCGCGGGTATAGTACCGGATGACATGGGTCAGAGCCTCGTCGGCGACGCTGAATTCGCCCTTGCGCAGGCCGTTGGCCTTGATCTGCTTGTCCAGCAGGTGACCGCGCGCGATCTCGCGCTTCTCGTCCTCGGTGTAACCCGACAGGCCGATCACCTCCATCCGGTCCAGCAGCGGCCCCGGCATGTTGTAGCTGTTGGCCGTGGTCACGAACATCACGTTCGACAGGTCGTATTCCACTTCCAGATAGTGGTCCACGAAGGTCGAGTTCTGTTCGGGATCCAGCACCTCCAGCATCGCCGAAGCCGGATCGCCACGGAAGTCCTGACCCATCTTGTCGATCTCGTCCAGAAGGATCAGCGGGTTCGTCGTCTTGGCCTTCTTCAGCGCCTGGATGATCTTGCCCGGCATCGAGCCGATATAGGTCCGGCGGTGGCCGCGGATCTCGGATTCGTCACGCACGCCACCAAGGCTGATGCGGATGAATTCGCGCCCCGTCGCCTTGGCGATCGAGCGGCCAAGCGAGGTCTTGCCCACGCCCGGAGGACCGACCAGCGTCAGGATCGGGCCCTTCAGTTTCTGGCTGCGCGCCTGCACGGCCAGATATTCGACGATGCGTTCCTTGACCTTGTCCAGACCATAGTGATCGGCGTCCAGAATGGCCTCGGCCTTGCCAAGGTCCTTCTTGGTGCGCGACTTCACGCCCCAGGGCAGCGCCAGCAGCCAGTCCAGATAGTTCCGGCTGACGGTCGCTTCCGCCGACATGGGCGACATGGATTTCAGCTTCTTCAGCTCGGCCTCGGCCTTTTCGCGGGCCTCCTTGCTGAACTTGGTCTTCTCGATCTTCTCTTCGAGCTCGTCCAGCTCGTTCTGGCCGTCCTCGCCGTCGCCAAGCTCCTTCTGAATGGCCTTCATCTGCTCATTCAGGTAGTACTCGCGCTGCGTCTTCTCCATCTGGGTCTTGACGCGCGACTTGATCTTCTTCTCGACCTGCAGGACCGACATCTCGCCCTGCATCTGTCCGAAGATCTTCTCCAGCCGCTCGGCGATGCTGAGCGTGTCCAGCAATTCCTGCTTGCGATCCAGATCGACGCCCAGATGGCCCGCGACCAGATCGGCCAGCTTGCCTGGCTCGGTCGTCTCGGACACGGTGGACACGACCTCGTCGGGGATGTTCTTGCGCACCTTCACGTAACGCTCGAATTCCTCCGAGACGGTGCGGACCAGCGCGACCACGGTGGATTCGTCGCCAAGGCTCTCTTCCAGGGTCTCGGCGGTCGCCTCGAAATGTTCGGGGTTCGGGACATAGCCGGTGATGGACACGCGCTCGCGCCCCTCGACCAGCACCTTCACGGTCCCGTCGGGCAGCTTCAGCAGCTGCAGAACGTTGGCCAGCACGCCCGTGCGATAGATGCCGTCCTCGGTCGGCTCATCGACCGAGGCGTCCTTCTGGGCCGCCAGCAGGATCGGGCTGTCCGATTCCATGACCGCTTCCAATGCGCGCACCGATTTGTCGCGCCCCACGAACAGCGGCACGATCATATGCGGGAACACGACGATGTCCCGAAGGGGCAGCACCGGGTAGGTCTGGGTGGTGAATTCCGTCATGTCAGTTCCTTTCTGCCCGAAGCCGTGGCCCCGTCATGGCAACGCACGGCCCCTGCTGGCAGTCAATCTAGGCCGCGCGGGGGGCGCGTTCAATGGGATGCCAAGAATCCGAGCTATCGTCCGATCAGCGCGGGATCACGATCTCGGCCCGCAGGCCGCCCAGCCGCGGGCCGCGCCCAAGGCGCAGCTGGCCGCCATGCGCGCGCGCCACGTCGCCCGCGATGGCCAGCCCCAGCCCCGCCCCCTGCGCGCTGTTGCGGTTGCGCGCGGGGTCCAGCCGCGTGAAGGGGCGCATCGCGGTCTCGATGCTGTCCTCGGGGATGCCGGGGCCGTCATCCTCGACCCCGATGCGCAGACTGCGCGGACCAAGCGCCACGTCCAGCTCGGCCCGCCTGCCATAGCGGACCGCGTTGCCTATGAGGTTCTCGATCGACCGGCGCAGCATGTCGGCGCGGAAGGTCGCAAGCCCCTCGGGATCGCCCTCGAAGCTGCGCAGCTCGACCGCCTGCCCCGCCCTCTGGGCATCCGCGACGATGGCGTCGATGAATTCGGCCACCTGCGCGGGCCGGGGCGGGCTTTCCTGCGCGTCGTCGCGGGCATAGTCGAGGAACCCGTCCACCATGCGGTTCATCTCGGCGATGTCGGCCTCCATCGCGGCGATCTCGTCGGGTTCGGGCGGCAGGTCCGGCGACAGGACCGACAGGCCCAGCCGCAGCCGCGTCAGGGGCGTGCGCAGATCATGGCTGATGCCCGACATCATCAGCTTGCGCTGCTCGTTCTGCCGTTCCAGCCGGTTGCGCATGTCGAGGAAAGCCGTGCCCGCGCTGCGGATCTCTACCGCGCCCTGGGGGCGATAGGCGACCATGCGGCCCTTGCCGTATTCCTCGGCGGCATGGGCCAGCCTGCGGATCGGGCGCAGCTGGTTGCGCAGGAAGATCGTCGCGATCCCCGTCATAAGAAGCGAGGTGAAGATCATCAGCACCAGCAGCTGGTGCGGATTGGACGCGCTGACCCGCCGGCGGTCGAAGCCCAGCTGATAGGTCCCGAAGGTCCCCTCCAGCGCCACCTCGACCCGCTTGTCGTTGCTGGCCAGATCGACCGAAACGATATTGGGCAGCCGCTCTCGCAGGACCTCGATCACGACGCGCCCCGAGAAGTCGTAGAACAGGCGGCTGTCGCGGGGGGCGGGATCGACCGGCAGGCGCAGCGTCACGCCCAGGGGGTCCGCGACCGACCGCCCCGCCACGCGCGCGGCCTGCGGCTCGGTCATGTACTGCATGCGCGACGACACGAAGGCCACCTCTCGGGCCATGCTGTCGGTCATCTGCCGCGTCACGCCGTCGAAATGGCGCTGCAGGAACATCACGCTGACCACCAGCGTGACGACCACGACCGGCAGGAACAGGATCAGCGCGGCCCGCGCATAGAGCCCGCGCGGCAAAAAGGTCTTGAGCGGCTTGTCGGCTGCAATCGCCATTGGCACCCCCGGTTCGGCGCGGCTAGGCTAGCGCGATGGACCAGCCCGTGAAAGAGCCGCTGCGCATCCTTGCGCCGAACCCCTCGCCCCTGACCGGGCCGGGAACCACGACCTTCCTGATCGGGCGGGATCACGTCGCGGTCATCGACCCCGGCCCCGACGATCCCGACCATATCGAGGCGGTGGCCCGCGCGGGCCGCGACCGGATCGGGCATATCCTGGTGACGCATGCCCATCGCGACCACAGCGCGGGCGCGGCCCGGCTGGCGCGACTGACCGGGGCCGAGGTCCTGGCCTTCGGCACCGCGACCGAGGGACGCTCGCCCGTGATGCAGCGCCTTGCGGCGACCGGGCTTCTCAGCGGCGGCGAGGGGCTGGACGAGGAGTTCGTTCCCGACCGTCGCCTGCGCGACGGAGAACAGGTCAGCACCCCCGACTGGACGCTGACCGCGCTGCACATGCCCGGCCACGCGGCGGGGCATCTGTGCTTCGCCTGGGGCGACACGGTCTTCTGCGGCGACCTGGTGATGGGCTGGTCGTCGACGCTGATCTCTCCGCCGGACGGCGATCTGGGCGATTATTTCCGCTCGCTCGACCGGCTGGGGCAGATGGGCGCGCGGCGGTTGCTGCCGACCCATGGCGACGCGATCGAAGCCCCTGCCCCGCGCCTGGCCGAGCTGGCCCGCCACCGCCGCCTGCGCAGTCGCCAGATCATCGCGGCCCTGCGCGAGGGCGGCGATTCCGCCGAGGGCCTCGCGCGGCGCATCTACGACATTCCCGACCACCTTCTTCCCGCGGCCGAGCGCAACGTGCTGGCCCATCTGATCGCGCTGCACCATGTCGGAGCCGTTGAAACGCAAGGGGAAATCGCCCGCGACAGTTTTTTTGCGATGTCGTGAAAAAACTGTCGCACCCCCTCTGGACAGCCCCGGCCACTATGGCTATACCCCGCCTCGTGTTCCGGCGTAGCTCAGCGGTAGAGCAGTTGACTGTTAATCAATTGGTCGTAGGTTCGATCCCTACCGCCGGAGCCAATTTCCAGAAATGGATCAGCTACGACAAAGGCCGTCCCTCGGGGGCGGCCTTTGTCGTAGCTGCAGGCTGTTCGCGTATCCGGCACGGAGCCGCGCATATTGCGGCGCATTCCAACCCCACGATCTTGAGATGGGCGGTTGACCTGCAACGACGGACAGGAACAAAACTGTCCCGAAGAAAAGGAATGCCCGCCAGCAGGACCCGGACCTATCGCGAACTTGCCCACGATCGCGACTTTGTGGATTGGGGATCGCCTGTCCTGGCTCGAACAGCTCAGCCTCAAATCCTTCGTGGATGCCGGGCATGACACGCTTCTCTACTGTTATCACCTGATCCCGAACGCCCCGGTCGGGGTGACGCTGCGCGATGCGCGCGAGATCTTTCCTGGCGACGAGATCATCCGACACCGTCGCACAGGAAGCCCCGCCATCCACGCGGACCTGTGGCGACTGCACCTGATGCAGCAGACGGATTACATCTGGGTCGATGCTGACGTCCTGTGCGTCAAGCCCTTTGATTTTGCGAACCCCTATGTGTTCGGTTTGGAGAAGCCGAAACTGGTCTGCAACGCGATCATGCGGCTGCCGCAGGATTCAAAGACGCTCGAGGGGCTTCTGGACTTCGTCAAGGACCCCTATGCGATCGGTCCATGGCTGAAACAGGAGCAGCAGGACGAACTGCAGGCGGCCAAGGCGAGGGGCGAACCGGTCCATTTCGCCGACCAGGAATGGGGTCTGACCGGTCCGGGCGCACTGTCGCATTTCCTGCGCGAAACTGGCGAATGGTCGCATGCTCTCCCGCGCGAGGCGTTCTATCCGATCTCGTTCAAGGATCGGAATAAGATGATCATGTCCCGCTTCGACATCGAGAAGGACTTCCTGACACCTGATACCTATGCCGTCCACATGTGGGCACGGCGCATGAAGCCCCGCCTGGAAGAGGCCGAGCACAATCGCCCGCGGCGCGGCAGCTTCATGGACAAGGCGCTAAGCCGCCACGGCATCGACCCGAAGGCAGCTCCCATTCCGCCGAAGAAAAAGCCCGCAGCCACGTGATCGCGGCTGCGGGCTGGGGCGTCACAGGTCCTCGCGGCCCTTGCGGCCTGCGGTCTCGGCGGGGGTCAGGCGGTCGAAGCGGCCCTGACCCAGATGCACCCAGCTGCGGCCCGCCGTGGTGGCAAGGAACTCGTCCCCCGCGCCGGCGGTGCACTCGGCCTGGGCAAAGCGGGCCATGACCCAGCCGCGCATCAGGACCAGGTACAGCGCGAAGCCCATCGGGAAGCCGATGACGAAGCTGTAATCCGACACCAGCGCGGCGATCGTGCCCGCCACGATCCACGCGATCAGCCCTGCCGGGTTGAAGCCCGCGACATAGCGGAACTGCCCGTCGGCGCGATAGAGGTCCGGCACGTTCAGGCGACGGCGGCGCAGGACATAGTAATCCGCGATCATGATGCCGCCGATCCCCGACAGGAACGCCCCGCAATAGCTGAGGAACACGAACAGGTTGTCCAGCAGCGCCCAGGGGAAGCACAGCGTCCCCGCGATCCCGGCCAGCGCGACGGCCATCTTGTAGTTGATGACCCGCGGCGCAAGGTTCACGAAGGTCAGCGCCGAGGGGATCAGGTTGGCCGAGTTGTTGGTCGACCACTGCGCCAGCACCACCAGCACCAGCAAGACGATCAGCGACAGGCCCTGCCCCTCGCCCTGGATCACCTCGACCGGGTTCCAGTTGCCGGTCGCGATGAAGGACACCGCACCCAGACCCGCGATCAGCGCCTGCGTCACGGGCAGCGCGACCAGCTGGCCCAGCATGATCCCGCGATTGCGGCGGAAGAAGCTGCGGGCGCCCGGCTCGGTCCGCACGAAGCGGGTCAGGTTCGGGATGTCGATGGCCAGCGTGGACCAGAAGCCCAGGTTCGCGATGAACAGCACGACCAGCGTCATCTCGCCCGTGGCGTCGAAGTTCCAGATGTTGATCCCCTCGGTCTGGGCGATGCCTTCCAGCTTGAAATACATCCAGATCGAGATCGCGATGATCGCGGGCGCGGCAAGGGCCGCAAGACGCTCGACCGACTTGATGCCGGTGGCGGTGTTGATCACCTGTAGCAGCGCGAAGGCGACATACCAGACGGCCCAGTTGTCGAAGCCCAGGAAATACTGCCCGATCCCGTTCAGCGCCAGCGCCCCCAGATAGGTCTGGACCCCGAACCACGCGGCGGCCACGATGCCGCGCGTCATGGCGGGCAGATGTGTGCCGTGCAGGCCGAAGGGCGCGCGCAGATAGACGGCGAAGGACAGCCCGTGCTCGGTCCCGATATCGGCGCTGAGCACCATGATCGCGCCGATCAGCAGGTTGGCGGCAAAGATGGTCAGCATGACGGTGCCCAGGGGCACGCCCCCGCCGACGCCCGCCGCCCCGAGCGAATAGCCCGCGATGATCACCGCGATCCCCACGAACATCCAGGCATAGCCCAGCATCGAGATGGGCCTCTGGTTCAACTGGGTGGGCAGAATGGATTCCTCGATCAGCCCGTCGCGAACGGGCCCGGAACGCGCGATCGTTTCCGTGACAGCCATGAATTTCTCCTGTTGGTGCGGGGTGCAATGCCCCGTTCCCGCCTGCTGCGGCAAGCAGGAATTTTCAGTCCGTCACGCGGTGACGGACTGAAGCTGGCGCGCGGCCATCGCGGCCTCGCGGCCCTTGCGAACGAAATGCTCGCGGAAGAAACCCACATGTTCGGGGGTTTCCTGGAAGTGGTGCGGCGTCAGGGACACCGAAAGAACCGGCACACCCGTCTCCAGCCCCGCCTGCATCAGCCCGTTGACGACGGCCTGTGCCACGAAGTCGTGGCGATAGATCCCGCCATCGACGACCAGTGCCGCGCAGATCACCGCCTCGTAGCGGCCCGTCGCGGCAAGGCGCTTGGCCGTCAGCGGCATCTCGAACGCGCCGGGGACGTCGATCACGTCGATCTCGGCCCCCTCTCCGATCGCCTCGCGGAAGCCCGTCAGCGATTGCGACACGATGTCGGCATGCCAGTTCGCCTTGACGAAGGCATAGCGGGCGGGTGCTGCATTGGCGTCAAGCATTCTCGGGCTCCGTTGCGGTGGTGGTGAAGACGCGGTCGGCATAGATCAGCGGGCGGCCGCCATCCGCGACGCGGCAGCCGACGACATCCGCGATGAAGATCGTGTGGCTGCCGCTCTCGCAGGTTTCGGCGATCACGCAGTCGAAGCTGGCAATGGCGCCGTCCAGCGCCCATTGCCCGTTTTCGGTCCGCGACCAGGACCCGCGACCGAAGCGTTCCTCGCGCGGCAGCGCGCCGCCGAAGCCGGTCGCCACCTCCTCGGTGCCCTCGGGCAGGACGTTGACGCAGAAGCGACCGTTCCCCGTGACGAAGGGGTGGGACGACGACCCGCCGTTCAGGCAGACCAGCAGGCGCGGCGGCGTATCGGTGACCGAGCAGACGGCCGTGGCGGTGAACCCGGTGCGGCCCGCGGACCCGTCCGAGGTGACGACCTTCACGGCCGCCGCCATGCGGGCCATCGCGTTGCGGAAATCTGCCTGCTCCATCACAGGACCTCGCAGCCTTCCGAGAAGGCCAGCCGCGGCAGGCGGTCCCAGACCTTCGACGGATCGCCATAGCCCAGGTTGATGACGAAGTTCACCTTCCACGTGCCGTCCGCGAAGAATTCGCCGTTCACGCCATCCGCATCGAAGCCCGACAGCGGACCCGCATCCAGCCCCAGGGCGCGCGCCGCCAGCAGCAGGTATGCCGCCTGCAGCGTGCCGTTGCGGAACGCGGTCTCGTGCGCAAGATCCGGGCTGGAGGTGAACCAGCTGCGCGCGTCGCCATGCGGGAACAGCTGCGGCAGCTTCTCGTAGAACTCGGCATCGAAGGCGGCCAGCACGACCACGGGCGCGGTCATCGTCTTGTCGGTATTGCCGCGCGACAGGTGCGGGCGCAGCCGCTCCTTGGCCTCGGGGGTGGTCAGGAACACGAAGCGGCCCGGCTCGCAATTGGCCGAGGTCGGCCCGAGCGAGGCCATCTCCCACAGCTTCTCGAGGACCTCGGGGGCCACGGGGCGGTCCAGCCAGCCGTTCTGGCTGCGCGCGTCGTAGAAAAGCTGGTCCAGCGCCGCCTGGGTCAGCGGAGCCTTCAGTGTCGCGTTATCGGTCATCGGTGAGGAAACCTTTCAGATCTTGCTCGAAACGGTCTTGGACCGTGATGTTGAGGGCGTGCCCGCCCTGCGGATATTCGACGACCTGCGCCCCCGGGATCGACGCCGCCAGCCGGTGCGTCTGGGCCACGTCCACCAGCGCATCGTCGACCGAGGCCATCAGCAGCACGCGCGGCCCGTTCCGGGGCCAGTCCGGCAGCACGAAGCCCCGCAACGCGTCGATGCGGGCGATCAGGTTGTCGCGCCCGGCGAAATGGGCGACGGCATGGGCGACATCATGTTCGATACGACCCGCGTTCGCACTGATCCAGAACGGCGGATAGAGGAAATTCTGCTGGAGTGCCGCAAATGCAGGCAGGCCCTGCCCGTCCAGCGCGGCGATGCGGATGTCGAAGCAGCGCGCGGTGTGGTGGTCGATCCGGCCCCAGGCGTTGATCGCGACCAGCCGGTCCAGCCTGCTGTCCGCGCGGCAGGCAAGATCGAAGCCCACCAGCCCGCCCAGCGCATGGCCCAGCAGGTCGAAGCGGTCCACCCCCGCCGCGTCGCAGACCTCGAGCACGTCGTCGGCCATGTCCGCGATGGTCGTGGGGCCCAGCGCCTCGGTATTCGCGCCGGTCCCCCGCTGATCGTACAGCAGCAGGTCGAAGCCCATCGCCTTCAGCGCGTCCAGATGCGGCGTCCAATAGGCCGCAGCCCCCCCCAGCCCCGAACACAGGACCAGCGTGCGGGCGCCCTCGCGCCCGCATGCCTCCAGCCGGAACTTCATTCCGGCAGCACCGCGATGGTCGCGATCTCGACCAGGGCGTCGGGCTTGACCAGGCCGCATTGCACGCAGTACCGCGCCGGCTTGTCGCCGGGGAAATACTCGGCATAGACCTCGTTGACGGCGCCGTAATTCGCCCAGTCCGTGACGAAGATGTTGTTCATCACCACGTCGTCCATCGTCCCGCCGGCCTTCTCGACCACGGACTTGATGATCTCCAGCACGTGGCGGGTCTGGGCTGCCGCATCGCCCACATGGACGACGTTGTTCTCCTTGTCGAAGGGCAGCGTGCCGGACACGAAGACGGTGTTGCCGGCAAGGACGCCCGGCAGGAACGGGGCCAGCGGCTTGCCGCTTCCTTCGGGGATGATCGGGGTCTTAGGCATCGGTGCTCTCCTGTTGGGTTGCGGTGATCGCGCTGCAGTAATCGCCGGTCATGCCCACCCATCCGAAGAAGGTCGCGACATTGTAGACCGAGGCGTCGCGCACGTATTGCGGGCCAAGGTGATGCGTGGCGTCGTCCAGCATCAGGCAGTGATATTCCAGGTGGAAGCCGTCGCGCAGCGTGCTCTCGACGCAGACATTCGTGGCGATGCCGCAGAAGACCAGGTTGCGGATGCCGCGCGAGCGCAGCGCGCTGTCCAGCCAGGTGTTGAAGAAGGCCGAGTAGCGCGGCTTGGGCACCAGAAGGTCGCCTTCCTGCGGCTGCAATTCGTCGATGATGTCGTAATCCCAGCCGCCCTTGGCCAACAGCTGCCCCCACAGTTCGGGGCGGCGGCGCATGGTCTTCATGGCGTTCGACTTGGCCAGGTTCGGGGATGCCGGACCCCCGGCCTCGGAATAGCCCTGGTCCCAGCCGTTCTGCAGGAAGACGACCTGCACGCCGGCCTCGCGGCTGGCCTTCACGGCCTTGCCGATATTGTCGATGCAGGACCGCGCGCCGGTCAGGTCGAAGCCCGCCAGGTCGACATAGCCGCCCTTGGTGGCATAGCCGTTCTGCATGTCGACGACGATCAGCGCGGTCTCGGACGGATCGAAGCTGACATTCTCGGGGGTTGCGGTGATCTCCATGCCGGTCCTCATGCGGTTTCCGCCAGCTTGACGGGGTTGCGGGATTTCATCAGCGGCTGGATGCGGGTGCCGAAATCGTCCACGCCCTTGACGAAATCGTCGAAGGTCAGCAGCACGCCGCCGGTGCCCGGCACCTCGGCCACCTCGTCCAGCATCCGGGCCACGGTCTCGTAGGATCCAACCAGCGTGCCCATGTTGATGTTCACGGCGGAAACCGGGTCCGACATCTGGCGGACATTGGTGTCCTTGCCCGATTTCGTGTCGCTTGCCGCCTGCAGGCCCAGCCATTCCAGCGCCTCCTGGTCGGCACCGGCCTTGTAGTGTTCCCACTTGGCGCGGGCGGCCTCGTCGGTCTCGTCGGCGATGATCATGAACAGCGCATAGGTCTTGACGTCGCGACCGGTCTTGGCGGTCGCCTCCATCAGGCGTTCGGGGTTGGCCTTGAAGGCCTGCGGCGTGTTCACGCCCTTGCCGAAGCAGAAGTTGTAATCCGCGTGCTTGGCCGAGAATTCCATCCCCGCATCGGACGACCCAGCGCAGATGATCTTCATGTCCGCCTGCGGCTGCGGCGACAGCTTGCAGTCGTTCATGGTGAAATGCTCGCCCTTCATGTCGCAGGACCCGGTTTCCCACAGGTCGCGCAGCACCTGGGCGTATTCTTCCAGGTAGCCGTAGCGCGTGCCGAAGAACTCGTCGCCGGGCCACATGCCCATCTGTTCGTATTCGGGCTTCTGCCAGCCCGTGACCAGGTTCACCCCGAAGCGCCCGCCCGAGATGCTGTCGATGGTCGATGCCATGCGGGCCACGATGGCGGGGGGCATGACCAGCGTGGCGGCGGTCGCGAACAGCTTGATCTTCGACGTGGCCGCGGCAAGGCCCGCCATCAGCGTGAAGCTTTCGAGGTTGTGGTCCCAGAACTCGGTCTTGCCGCCGAAGCCGCGCAGCTTGATCATGGTCAGCACGAAGTCCAGCCCGTGCTGTTCGGCCTTCTGGGTGATCTCCTTGTTCAACTCGAAGGTGGGCTTGTACTGCGGGGCATTCTCGGAAATGAGCCAGCCGTTGTTGCCGATGGGAAGGAAGATGCCGATTTCCATGTCACGTCTCCTGCTGTCCGTTTTTTTGACTGTTTGATAAAAAATTGCCTCGGCGCAAAAACCGCGTGCCGGAAATGGCGCAGGATTCGTCGGCTGGCTGATATTTGTGCGCGCTGCCTGCGCGCCGGTGCCGCATCTGGGGAATATCCGTGCAGACCCACGATCCCGTGATGGACCCGCATGCCTGTCCGATCGGTTCGCTGCCCTGAAACCCGATCACAGCACGAAGGGGAATCGACATGAGCATCGAGAACAAGGTCGTCCTGATCACCGGCGCCAGCAGCGGCCTGGGAGAGGCCACCGCCCGCCACCTGGCCGAACGCGGCGCGAAGCTGGCGCTTGCCGCCCGCCGTCAGGACAAGCTGGAAACGATCGCCGAGGATCTGCGCGCCAAGGGCACCGAGGTCGAGGTCATCCAGACCGACGTGACCGATCGCGCCCAGGTCCAGACGATGGTGGACCGCACCGTCGAGCGTTTCGGCCGCATGGATGTCATCGTCAACAATGCCGGCCTGATGGCGATCGCCCCCATGGACGAGGCGAAGGTCGATGAATGGGACAAGATGATCGACATCAACATCAAGGGTGTCCTCTATGGCATCGCCTCCGCGCTGCCCGTGTTCCGCAAGCAGCAGTCGGGGCATTTCATCAACCTGTCCTCGGTCGCGGGGATCAAGGTCTTCGCACCGGGCGGCACCGTCTATTCCGGGACGAAATACGCGGTCCGCGCGATCACCGACGGCCTGCGCGCCGAGGTGGGCGGAAACATCCGCACGACCAGCATCGAACCCGGCGCCGTGGATTCGGAACTGAAATACGGCTCCAGCCACGAGGAAAGCTCGGAGGCGGTGCAGCAGTTCTATCAGCAGGCGATCCCGTCGGACAGCGTGGCCCGCGCCATCGCCTATGCGATCGAGCAGCCCGACGACGTGGACATCAACGAGATCGTCCTGCGTCCGACCTCGCAGGAATTCTGATCGGCGGAAGGGCGCGGGGGCAGGTTTCCCCCGCGCCACCATAAGTTGACTATTCTGGTCGGAAACCTTACCAGACCCTCAGCCAGCGTCATGCAAGCCCCCTTTCCCATCCGGTTCACCCGCGAACCAACCCGAGGCTTACATGAGCATCCCGACCCTGGCCGAACGCACGGCCGCCCGCGTCAGTCTTGGCGCGCTGCTGGCCTGCCTTTACCGTGAAACCGATCTTGTGACCGCCGAGGGCACGACCGCGGTGCTTGGCGCATTGCGCGTGGCAGATGGCATCGCACGCTGCGGTCCGGGGCCCGTGGGGAATTGCACGCTTGGCGGGCGCGGGATCGACACGGCCGAGGCGTTTGCCCTGTGCGTGCAGGCGATGCGCGAGCGTTGGCTCGGTCAGGCGGATCTGCTGGCCGACCGCACCCTTCGCAGCGCGGAACGCATGGCCCGCATCGTGGCGGGCCGGATGCATGCCGCCCCCGCCACCGATTTCCAAGGCGCCGAACAGGCGACATGGTTCGGCCACTGGATGCACCCCTGCCCCAAGGCCCTGACCGGGATGAGCCCCAGCGAAGAGGTCGCGATGACCCCCGACTGGCAGGGGCGACTGCGCCTGCACGCGCTGTCGGTCGAGGCGGACCGTCTCGAGGCGACGGACAGCGCCGTCATCCGCCAGCTTCCGGGCTTCGACATCGACCCCGGCAAGGGGCGCGCGCTGCTGCCCGTGCATCCGCTGACATGGGACCGCCTGCGCGACACGCCTGCCGCGCAGGGCATCCGCGACCTGAGACCAGTGGGGCCGGAATGGATCGCGACATCCTCGGTCAGGACGCTGTGGCATCCGGACAGCCCGTGGCAGGTCAAGATCTCGCTTCCGGTCACGATCACCAATTCGCAGCGGATCAACAAGCGGCACGAGTTGCTGACGGGTCCGGTGATGGCACGCGCGGTGGCGGGGCTGCCATCCTTCGGGCCGATGCGCATCGTCACCGACCCGCATTGGGCGACCCTGCGCGGCGACACCCCTGAGACCGGCTTCGAGGTGGTCTTCCGCCAGAACCCCTTGCGCGGCGATGCGGTGATGCAGGTGGCGGGCCTGTGCGCCGCACCGTTGCCGGGGCAGTCCTCGCTGCTGGCGCGGATGGTCGCGGGGCACGATCCGCGCGACTGGTTCGCGGCCTATCTGGATTGCGCGGTCGCACCGCTGCTGCGGATGTACGACCGGACGGGCATCGCGTTCGAGGCGCATCAGCAGAACGCCCTGCTGGACCTGACGCGCGGCCTGCCCATGCGCTGCGACTATCGCGACAACCAGGGCTTCTATGTCGTCCGCGACATGGCCACCCCCGAGATGCGCGCCATCCCGCAGCTGACCTATTCCCGCACCGAGGCCGAGGACGCGCTGTCCTATACCCTGATCGTCAACCAGGTCTTCGGCGTGATCCACCGCATGGCCGCCGACGCCCTGCTGCCCGAGGACGAGGCCCTGCGCATGCTGGCGCGTCACTTGGCCGATCTGGCCGCCACCCTGCCCGGTCACGGCGCGCGCCTGATCGGGCGCTGGCTGCGCGACGACCACCTGCCCGCCAAGGGCAACCTGCTGACGCAGCTGGGCGGCGTGGACGAATTGCTGATCCCCGGCGAGCGCGCACCGCAGGTCCGCGTCGCGAACCCCCTGCCCGCATTCGCCCCCCGAAAGGCCCTTGTCGATGTCGCCTGAAACCCGCGCTCTGCGCCAGACCGTCGAGGCACTGGCCTTCGAGGGCATCCTGACACCCCTCCGCGGCGGCTGGCTGATCGGCGGCGTCGCGATCCGCGCGCCCCATCGCATCCAGGCCACGGGCCGGGTGCGGCTGACGGGCGATCCGCTGACGGATGGCGGCGCGCCCCTGACCTTCGGCATCCTCGGGCGGGCGTTGCGGGCGGCGGGGCATGACGCGACCGCGCTTCTGGACGGCGTGCGCCGCAGCGCGGCCTTTCTGCGGCAGGCGGGTGCCACGCCCGCGAACCGCCACCTGCTGCGCGGCCCCGCGCTGGAAACCGCGCTGATCGAGGGTCACCCCTATCACCCCTGCTTCAAGTCGCGCACGGGGTTCTCGGATGCCGACAACCTGGCCTTCGGCCCCGAGGGCGGCCGCACGATCCGGCCCCTGTGGCTGCAGGCGCGGGGCGCGATCCGGCACGGGACCGACGTGGCGCGCGGCCTTGCCCCTGCAGGCGCGATCCCGGTCCACCCCTGGCAATGGCAGCGCCTTCAGGCGGACGTGGCGCCCATGATCGCGGATGGCAGCCTGTGCCTGCTGCCCCATGACGGCCCCGACATGCAGGCCACCGCATCGCTGCGCACGCTGGCGCCGCTGGACGGGGGCGACCATCTCAAGATGTCGCTGGCCGTCGGCGTCACCTCGTCGCTGCGCAACCTGCTGCCCTGGTCCGTGGCGGTCGCGCCCGCGATCTCGGACTGGCTGGCGGCGGTGGTGGCGTCGGATCCGGCGCTGGCGGACCTGTCGATCCTGCGCGAACACGGCGCGGTCATCATGCGGCCCGATGCGCTTGGCGGCAGGCTGGCCGCGATCCGGCGCGAGGCTCCGCCCGCGAATGCCGTGCCCGTCAGCGCGCTGTCGCTTGGCGACGGCGCGGGCGGGCTGCTGATCGACCCGTGGCTGCGCCAGCACGGCACGACGCCCTGGATCAAGCAATTCCTGCGCCTGCTGCGCCCCGTCTGGCACCTGATGGGCCATCACGGCATCGGCCTCGAGGCGCATGGCCAGAACCTTGCGGTCGTGATCCATGACGGCTGGCCGGTGCGCCTGATTGCCCGCGACTTCAGCGAGAGCCTGGAATACGTCCCCGAGCTGCTGGCCCGCACGGACCTTGCCCCCGACCTGGGCGCGATCGACCCGGCCTTCGACCTGGCCCCGCCCGGCGAATATCACCGCATGGGCCATGCCACCGACCTGCGCGACCTGGTGATGGACTGCCTTGTCGTCCATGTCCTGTCCGAAATCGCGGACGCGCTGCACCGCACGGGCCGCCTGCCCGAGGACCGCTTCTGGTCCCTGACCCGCGCCGCGCTGCCCGCCCTGCCCGATCTTGCAAGCGATGCCGATCACATCCCCGCCGAATCCCTCGCCTCGCGGCTGCTGGGTCGGACGGCGGTGCATCCGGCCCCGAACCCTCTTGGAAAGAACCGCCCCATGACCGAAACGCGCTTTCGCCTGAACGACCGCCTGATCGACCCGTCCGAGGTCGAGCTGCCCGACATGCTGGAGGGCCAGGACCCCGACCGCACCCGCATCGGCGTGCACCTGTCCGACAAGGCCCATGCCCTGACGGCGATCCTGCAACTGCGCCGCGCGGGCGCGTCCTGCCACCCGATCGCCGCCGACACCCCGCCCGCCGCCGCGCTGGCGCTGGCGCGGCAGTCGGGCTGCAACCGCATGGTGACCGACCAGGGCATCATCGTGCTGGACCAGGACGCCCCCCATGCGCCGGGCGGGGTGCTGATCCAGACCAGCTCGGGCACGACCGGCACGCCCAAGATCATCGCCCGCAGCTGGGCCCAGATCGCGACCGAGATCGACGCCTATATCCGCGCCTTCCCCGAGGCCGCAAAGATGACCCCCGTGATCGCGGCATCGGTGACCCACAGCTACGGGCTGATCGCGGGGGTGATGGTCGGACAGGCGCGCGGCCACGTGCCGGTGGTGATCGAGGGCGCGAACCCGCGCCGCATCCTGCGGGTGCTGGCGGCGACGGACCGGCCCGTGCTCTATGCCGCGCCGCCGCTGCTGAACGTGCTGGCGCGCTTTGCGGGCGAGGGCGGGATCCACGCGGCCATGTCCTCGGGGACGGTGCTGCCGCGCCCGTGGTTCGATGCTCTGCGCCGCGCATGCCGGCACCTGTTCCAGCAATACGGCTGTTCCGAGGCCGGCTGCTGCGCCATCGCCGCCGACCCCCGCACCCCCGAGGACATGGGCGCCCCCCTGCCCCATCTGCGCATCGCGGCGGGCACCGACACCCCCGCGCCGGTCATCGTCACCGCGGATGGCCACGACATCGCCACGGGCGATCTGGGCGTGATCGACAGCCGCGGCCACTTGGTCTTCGCGGGCCGAGAGGCCGAGGTGATCGATGTCGCGGGCTTCAACATCCACCCCGCCGATATCGAGGCCGCGGCCATGTCCTGCCCCGGCATCAACGACGCCGTGGCCTTTCCCATTCCCGATCCCGACACGAACCAGCGTCCCGCGCTGGCATTCGCGGGCACCGCATCCGAGGACGCGCTGCGCGCCCATCTGGACCGCGCCCTGTCGCCCCGCCAGCGCCCCGTGCGCATCGTCCACCTGCCCGCCCTGCCGCGTGGCGCGAATGGCAAGATCGCCCGCCGCGACCTTGCGACCCGCCTGTCCGAGGAGGTTTGAATGACCGACCCCCGCCCCATCCCCACCCCCGAAACCGTCACGGAAACCCTGCGCGGCATCCTTGCCGGGCCGATGGCCTGTTCCCGCATGGACCGCTTCGCCCCCGAGGCGCGGCTGGGCCACGACCTGGGTCTGGACAGCGTGCAGCTGATGACCCTGATGCTGCACCTGGAAGAGGCCGGCATCGAGATGGCCGAGGACACCTTCGACCGCGCCCCCGGCCTGACCATCCGCGCCCTGGCCGAGGCCCTGTCCGGCGCCACCCCCGCCGAGGAGGAGCCGATCGACATCAAGGTCCATTGCGTCGTCAGCTGCTTCTGCCAGGCGCTGAAGGATCGCGGCGGGATCGACCACCGCCCGCTCTATGTCGGGTTGTGGGACGGGCAGGTCGTGACCGACGACCGGATGCGCCTATCCTATCACGCCGACGATATCGGCCACGACTTCTACTGCCGCTGGATGAAGCGGCTGTTCGGGGTGACGGTCGAACGCTGGCATGACGATGCCGCGCCCAAGCAGGCGAACCTGGAACGGCTGGACCGGCTGATCGCCGACTGGCGGCCCGGTCGCTATGTCATGCCGATGATCGACATGTTCCTGCTGCCGCAGCGGGACAACAAGTTCGCGCAGGATCCCTTTCCGCATTACGCCCTGATCGAGCCTTCGGACGACCCCTCGATCTGGCTGATGCGCGACCCCGATTTCCGGTGGGAGGGGCTGATCCCCGCCGCCGACCTGCGCCGCGCCTTCCTGCGCGACAGCGTGGCGGGCGGCTTCGCCTTCGACAACGCGGACGCCCATCCCGCATCGCGCGACGACATCGCGGCCATCTTCGACGCGACCTTCCGCGCGGGCGACCTGCCGCTGCTGGACACGCTGGCCGCGATCATCGACGCCCATGCGACCCGCCTGCCCCGCGCCGACCTGGAGCCCGCGCTGCGCGAGCTGCCGGTCATCGCGATCCGCAAATACGCCTATGAGCACGCGCTGGCGATCTTCGGCGATATCGAGGGTGCGGACCATGCCGCCTTCGAGGAATGCTGCGACCGGATCGCGGCGCTGCATGGCGGGCTGAACACGCTGCACCGCCGCGCCGTGGCCTTCGCGCGCGGGGGCGAGGATCTGGACGCCCTGCGCCGGATGCTGGCGGAACTGTCGGACCTGGAGCGCGGCATCAAGGCGACCGTCGCCGAATGGCACGCCCGCTGGCTGGAGGGCGATGCATGAGGATCCACGCCTGTTCGGTGGCCTTCCGCCACCTCGACGTCACCGCATCCGAGCTGGCCCGATACGTCGCCCGCGAAGGGTTCGACGGGCTGGAGATCTGGGCCCCCCACGCCCGCGCGCTGGCGCAGGAATGGGCCGCGCTGGACCGCCGCCCCCGCGTGCCGATGCTGGCGGGATACCTGCCCGTGGGCGATGCGGGCTTCGACGTGCTGGACGCGCGCGCGCTGGTCGCGCTGACCCGCGACTGGGGCGCGGACCGCCTGCGCCTGTTCGCGGGCGGCACCGACAGCGCGCTGGTCCGCCCCGATCACCGCGCCCGCATCATCCGCGACCTGCGCGCCTGCGCCGATATCGCCGCCGATCACGGCATCGACCTCGCGCTGGAGACGCATCCGCAGACGCTGGCAGACGGGCTTGGCCCCGTCACCGACCTTCTGGACGCGCTGGATCATCCGGCGGTGCGGATCAATTTCGACGTGCTGCATGTCTGGGAATCGGGCGCCGACCCGCTGGCGGCGCTGCGCGCGCTCGGGGATGTGGTGGCCCATGCGCATCTGAAGAACGTGACCTCGGCCAGGGAACTGACCGTGTTCCGCCCGGGAAACATCCACGATGCGAATGGCGACCGGCAGGGCATCTGCCCGCTGATGGAGGGCGCAGTGGATTACGCGGCGCTGCTGCCGCATCTGCGCGGCCTGGACGCCTCGCTCGAATGGTTCGGGCCGAAGCCCGCCGCGCGGATGGCGGCCGATCTGCGCCATGCGCGCCAGGCGCTGACCGTCCCGGCGTGACGAAAAAGGCCCGGCGCTTCGCCGGGCCTTCGCATTCTCAGAACTTCACGCTGGCCGAAAGCGAGATCGTGCGACCCGGCTCGGACTGGCCGAACACGTCGGAGTAATCGCCGCCATAGCTGGCACGGTCGATATAGTCTTGGTCGAACAGGTTGCCGATCTCGGCGCGGAAGCTGACATTCTCGTATTGCGCGGGGGCATATTCCGCGAAGACGTCGACGACGGTATACCCCTCGAGGTCGCTGGTCGCATCGAAGGCGCCGTCCTCGTCGAAGGCATGTTCGACGATGCCGCCGACCTGGATTTCCGGGGTGACGTCCTGCTTGACCTGCAGCGCCAGCATCCGGCCCGGGATCATGCCCAGATCGCGCAGATAGTAGGTCGTGGTGCCCGAACCGTCGATCTCGACCTCGGTGTCGGTATAGCGGATCGAGGCCGAACCGCCCTGCCATTCCTGCGAGACGAACAGGCGATAGCCCTCGGTCTTGGCATCGACGACCCCAAGGCCCTTGCGCGCGTTGTTCAGCTTGGTGCTGAACAGGTCGCCGCCGACGATGGTGCCGCCCTGTTCCCATGCGACGCCCAGCACGGCGTTCTGCGCACGACCAGGCTCCAGGTCGTCATAGGCGCCCGCAGCGGTGTTGTCGGTCCAGTATTCGTAGGCGGACCCGATCTGCGTGCCCCCGAAGACCGAGCTGTAGGCCCCCGAGAAGGACAGCGCATCGGTCGCGTGCCAGGTGACGCTTGCGTTGACGCTGGCGCCGTCGCTGTCGATCTGCTGGCCGTTCGCGCCGGTGAACTCGTTCCAGTCATAGCGCAGGCCCGCGCCGAAATCGAAGCGGTCGATGCTGCCGCGCGCCTGGGTGAAGACGCCCGTGTTGCGGTTGTCCTCGCGGAAGCTGTTCATCTCGCCGCGGAACTGGCCTTCGTAATGGCCGGTACGGTTCTGGATGTCGACGCCGGTGGTGAATTCGATGCCGTTCCATTCGTTGACGTTCTGCGCCACCGCCGACACGGTCGAGGCCGTCCCGAGGTTGAAGTCCGGATCGCTCGTGTCATCGGTCGCCAGATCGAAGGTGTTCACCTCGTTTTCCGACTTGGACAGGCGGAACTCGGGGTTCCACGGACCGCCGTCATCGGCCTTCTTCAGGCTCAGCGTGCGGCTGGTCTGGATCAGCTCGTAGCGGCGGGGATCGTTGGTGCGACCCAGAATGCCGTCGATATTCGCGCGATAGGGGCGCAGCGCGTCGTCCTCGATCCGGGTCATGCCGAATTCCGCGCGCCAGTCGCCCAGGTCCGCGCCCAGCTTGATCATGCCGCTGTCGAGATCCGCGCCCGTATTGGCGACCTCGTTGCCGGCACCGTCCTCGTAGTCGTCACCGCTGTCGCGGCGCAGGTACAGAAGCGCGTCGACCGGCCCCTGCTTGCCGTAGAGCGTCAGCGCGCCCGTGGCCGTGTTGCCGTTGTCCGAATAGCCCGTCGTGACCTTGCCGCCGAAGGTCTGGCCCGGCTCCAGCAGGTCGATGGCCGATTTCGTGGTATAGGCGATGCTGCCCGCCAGTGCATAGGGGCCCGCATCCGCGCCCGCGACGCCCGGATCGACGCGGACGGCCTTCAGCAGGCCCGGATCGATCACGTTCGTGCCCGTGTGGTGGAACAGGCTGTTGTTCTGGGATGCCCCGTCCACGGTCACGGCCAGCTGCTGCTGGTCGATACCGTTGACGAAGACCTGCTCGGTCAGGGCGATGCCGCCACCCACCGACACGGCGGGTTCCTCGGCAAAGACGTCGTCCAGGCTGCCGGTCGCGACATCCTCGAGGCGCTCGGCCCCGATCTCGACGCGGCCCAGTGCGGCCTGTTCCTCGGCGGTCAAGACGATACCTTCCAGCATGACCGGTTCCTGGGCCAGGACGGTCAACGGGAAGCAGACGCCACAGAGAAGCCCTGCGGCAAGGCGGCGCGATGCGGCCATGCAATCCTCCAACGGTTCAATTCGCAATGGCTGGCTGCGGAACGGACCGTCGGCTGGCTTCCGGGCTGGCGTTAGAGGAAAACCGCCCGCCCGCCAAGACGACAGGCGGAACGGGCTGCGATGCGTTGCGGAATTGGCGCAGTAGGTCGGCTCAGACGGCGATCATGTCGCGCCCGCGCAGCGCGGCCTGGGTGCGGTTCGCGACCCCCAGCTTGCGGCACAGCGTCTTGACATACAGCTTGATCGTGACCTCCTTCAGGCCCAGATCCTCGGCGATGGCGCGGTTCGTCAGGCCGTGGCACAGATGCTCCAGCACCTCGATCTCGCGCGTGCTGAGGCCCAGGTCGGCCGCGCGGCGGCGCGTCTCGTCGGCGGCATAGGGCATGAAGACCTGCCCCGCGACGATGAACTGGATCGCGGCCTCCAGCGACTTGGCGGTCAGCGTCTTGGGCAGGAAGCCCCGCGCGCCGGCCTCGATCACCTGCTGGGCGATCAGGGGCGTGGCCGATCCGGTGATGACCGCGACGGGGATGGGCGCCACGCGTTCGACCATGCGCCGCACGCTGTCCACGCCCTCCATCCCGGGCATGTTCAGGTCCAGAAGCACGATGTCGAAGGCATTGCCCGCGTCCAGCAGGCTCTCGGCCTCGGTCAGGCTGGCGCAGCCGGTCACGCGGTTCATGCGCTGACCCAGCCAGGCCGAGATGGTGTCGCGGATCAGGGCGTGATCATCCGCCAGAAGGATCTTCATGGGGTTGCTCCCTCTTGGTTCTTCTACCTCGTCACCATCATAGCGGGCGGGACGCGGCAGACGGATCGCGCAAAGGGTGCAGCGGCATCTCGAAAGTATAGGGCCGCGATACCTTCGCATCGCGGCCCCCGGTCGTCGGTTTCGGCGGTCGGCCTCAGGCCGTTCCGCGGATGGGATAGTCCTTCTTCAGGATGAACCCCAGGCCCTTCAGCAGGTCGTCCAGCGTCGGGCGCGCGAAGGGCACGTTCTGGAAATACAGCGAATAGATGCGGCCGTCGGGATAGGTGACCGCGATCCCCGGTTCCGCGAAGCGCGCGGGTTCGCTGTCCTGCGCCTTGTCGGAAATGAACAGCCCCCATTCGCGGGCCGAAGCCTCGGTCATGGCATGGGCCACGGGCAGATCGCCCAGGTTCCATTCCGCCTGCTGGCGGGCAAAGCGGTCGTCGTCATCCATCGAGACGGCGGCGACATCGACGCCAAGGTCGCGGAACTCGGACTGGCGGGCGGCCAGGTCCTCGATCTGGGTCTTGCAGATCGGGCAATGGACGCCGCGATAGAAGAAGGTCACCGCCATCCTGGCATCGGCGCTTGCGGGGGCGTGGAAGGGCTGGCCCGTGGCGTCCCTGGCCTCGATCGCGGGGGCCTTGCTGCCGGGCATGGGGGTCTGATGGGTCATGTCGCCTCCTCTGGCTTGTGATCGGCGGACGGCTGGTAATGCCGTACCGCCGCGTGCAGGCTGCCCCCGATCGAAACACCGGAGGTCATGCCATGTCCGAACGCCCCGTCCTCGTCTTCGACGTGAACGAAACGCTGCTGGATCTTGAAACCCTGTCGCCCGTCTTCGACCGGATCTTCGGCGATCCGGCGATCATGCGGGACTGGTTCGCGCAGCTGGTGCTGTATTCCCAATCGCTGACGCTGGCCGGGATCGAGAGCGATTTCGCCCAGCTTGCGGGCGGCGTGCTGCGCATGATGGGCCGCATCCGGGGCACTGCCATCGTCGATGACGACGTGACCGCGCTGCGCCACGCCATCGCGACCATGCCCGCCCATCCCGACGCGGCCGAGGCCCTGTCGCTGCTGCGCGACCGGGGGTTCCGCATGGTGACGCTGACGAACTCGCCGCCCTCGGACGGGCCGGATGCGCTGACCCGCGCGGGGTTGGCCGATTTCTTCGAGCACCGCTTCAGCGTCCAGCCCACGGGCCGATTCAAACCCGCGCCCGAAACCTATCGCATGGTGGCCGACCGCCTGGGTACCGATTGCAGCGGGCTGTGCCTTGTCGCCTGCCATGTCTGGGACACGTTGGGCATGCAGGCGCTTGGGGGACATGGCGCGCTGGTCACGCATGGCGCGAACGCCCCCCTGCCGGTCGAGGGCGTGCCCCAGCCCGACCCCGTGCGCCCCAGTCTGACGCAACTGGCGCAGGCCATCGCGGATCGCTGGCCGGGCTGATCGCAGGGTCCGGGGGTGGGTCATCATGGCCTTCGGGCAAAGCTGCATTGATTTGAGAACGAACGTTCTGCTAGGCTGGTTCCATGCACACAACCTCCCCGAATGCCGGACGCCCGCGCCGGACCGATCCGGATGCCGCACTGGAATCCGCGATGCGGATCTTCTGGGCGCATGGCTATGAGGGGGCCTCGGTCGGGCGGCTGTCGCGGGGGATGGGCGTGCCGCGCGCGGGGATATACCGCGATCACGGCTGCAAGCGCGGGCTGTTCCTTGCCTCGCTGGACCGGTACGGCGCGACCCGCGTGCCGCCGCTGATGGCGGCCTTCGACGGCGACGCGCCACCTGTAAAGGCGCTGCGCGATTTCCTTGGCCGCGTGATCGAACTGGGCACGACCGATCCCGACACGCCCGGCTGCCTGATATCCTGCGTGCTGGCAGATGCCGCAGGCAGCGACGAGGCCTTCCGGACCGAATTCCGCAGGCGCCTGGACGCGATGGACCGCGCAATCGCTGACCGCCTGCGCGCGATGCCGCGCGATGCGCTGGCAGCCGCGCCGGATGCGCTGGCCCCGCTGGTCGGGGCGACGGCGCGCGGGCTGATGCTGCGCGCCCGTGCGGGCGATCCGGCGGCGGAACTTCTGCCCTTGGCGGCGACCGCATCGCGGATATGGTGTAACGATCCGGCTGTCCGGCACGAATAGCAGGCGATACCTGCAACAAGAGGAACGATCGCGCCCATGTCACGCCCCCTGATCTTCGCCGCCCTTGCCGTGGGCGTCATCGCCGCAGCCTTTCTCGTGCCGGGCGACCTGCTGACGCTGGACGGCATCCGCAGCCAGCTGGATCGCGTGCAGACGCTGCGCGAGACCAGCCCCGTCGCCGTCGTGGCGGGCTTCTTCCTGGCCTATGTCGCGGTCACCGCGCTGTCGCTGCCGCTGGCCGTGTGGCTGACGCTGGCCGCGGGCGCGCTGTTCGGCTTCTGGCAGGGGCTGGTGATCGTGTCCTTCGCCTCGACCATCGGGGCGTCCATCGCCTTCCTCGTGGCGAGGCACCTGCTGCGCGACTGGGTCCGCGCGCGCTTCGGCGACCGCCTGCGCCGGATCGAGGACGGGCTGGAGCGTGACGGCGCCTTCTACCTGTTTTCCCTGCGGCTGATCCCGGTCCTGCCCTTCGTGGCGGTCAACTTGCTGATGGCGCTGACGCCTATGCGCCTGCGCACCTTCGCGGGCATCAGCCAGCTGGGGATGCTGGCGGGCACCGCCGTCTATGTGAACGCGGGCACGCAGCTTGCCAGCCTGGACAGCCTGTCGGGCATCGTCTCGCCGCGGATCCTCGCGTCCTTCGCGGCGCTGGCGGTCTTTCCGTGGATCGCCAAGGCCATCGTGGGCATCGTGCGCCGCCGCAAGCAGAACAGCCAGTGGACGAAACCGAAATCCTTCGACCGCAACCTGATTGTCATCGGCGGCGGCAGCGCGGGTCTCGTGACGGCCTATATCGCCGCCGCGACCAAGGCCAAGGTCACCCTGATCGAGGCGAACGAGATGGGCGGCGACTGCCTGAACACCGGCTGCGTGCCCTCGAAATCGCTGATCCGCAGCGCCGCCGTCGCGCGCACGATGCGCCGCGCCGACAGCTATGGCATCGCGCCCGTCGAACCGCAGGTCGATTTCCGCGCCGTGATGGAGCGCGTCCACGGTGCCATCGCCACCATCGCGCCCCATGACAGCGTCGAACGCTATGAAGGGCTGGGCGTCGAGGTCCTGCAGGGCCGCGGTCGCCTGACCGATCCCTGGACGGTCGAGATCGCGATGAACGACGGCTCGACCCGCAAGCTGACCTCGCGCGCGATCGTCATCGCGACGGGTGCCAGCCCGATCGTCCCGCCCGTTCCGGGCCTGCGCGAAGCGGGGGTGCTGACCTCGGACACGATGTGGGGCGCGCTGCGCGACCGCGACCGGGTGCCCGCGCGCATGGCCATCCTGGGCGGCGGCCCCATCGGGACGGAACTGGCGCAGGCCTTCGGCCGCCTTGGCGCGCAGGTCTTCCAGGTCGAGATGTCGGACCGCATCCTGGGCCGAGAGGACCCCGAGGTGTCCGAGCTGGTGACCGCCGCGCTGCAGGATGACGGGATCGAGGTGCTGACCGGCCACAAGGCCGTCCGCGCGGGCCGTGACGATGACGGCCCCTGGCTGGAGGTCGAGGGCCCCGACGGCGCCCGCACCCTGCGCGTGGACGAGATCGTCGCTGCCACGGGCCGCGCCGCCAACCTGAAGGGCATCGGCCTCGAGGAGCTGGGCATCGGCACGGATCGCACGGTGGACACGAACGACTACCTGCAGACGATCCATCCCAACATCCTGGCCGCGGGCGACGTGGCGGGGCCCTGGCAGTTCACCCATACCGCCAGCCACCAGGCGTACTATGCGGCGGTGAACGGGCTGTTCGGCGACATCCGCGCATCGCGCGTGGACGACCGGGTGATCCCCTGGGCCACCTTCACCGACCCCGAGATCGCGCGCCTCGGCCTGTCGGAAACCGAGGCCCGCGACCAGGGCGTCCCCTACGAGGTCACGCGCTTCGACCTGTCGGGGTCCGACCGCGCCATCGCGGACGGCGCGACCAGGGGCTTCGTCAAGGTGCTGACCCGCAAGGGCAGCGACAAGATCATCGGCGCGACCATCGCGGGCGTCCATGCGGGCGACCTGATGGCGGAATTCGTGCTGGCGATGAAGCACGGGCTGGGCCTGTCCAAGATCCTGGGCACGATCCACATCTATCCCACCCTGGCCGAGGCGAACAAATCCGTCGCCGGTCAATGGCGCCGCGCCCATGTGAACCCGCGGCTGACCGACATCGCCCGCCGTTTCCACGACTGGAGGCGCGGATGATCGACGCCCTGATCCTGCCCGCGCAACGCAGCGCATTGGCCCCGGCCGCGCGATACCTGTCCGCGCGGGGGATCGGGGCGGACCAGCTGACGGTGGCGGGCTTCGCCGTCGGTTTCCTGGGCTTCGTGGCGCTGGCCTTCGGGTTCTGCCTGGTGGCGCTGGCGCTGATCGTGGCGAACCGGCTGATGGACGGGCTGGACGGCGCCGTCGCGCGCATCCAGGGGCCGACCGACCGGGGCGCCTTCCTGGATATCGCGATGGACTTCCTGTTCTATGCGCTGGTCCCCCTGGGCTTCGCGATCCACGACCCGGCGGCGAATGCCCTGCCCGCCGCCCTGCTGATCGCGGCCTTCGTGGGGACGGGGTCATCCTTCCTGGCCTTCGCAGCCATCGCCGCCAAGCGCGGGCAGGCCGCCGCCGCCTTCCCGTCCAAGGGCATCTACTATCTGGGCGGGCTGACCGAGGGGTTCGAGACCATCGCGCTGTTCGTGCTGATCTGCATCTTCCCGCAGGCCTTCCCCTTCCTTGCCGTGCTGTTCGCCGCCGCATGTGCCGTCACGACGGCCCTTCGCTGGCATCAGGGCTGGACCGCCTTCGCCCCCGACAACAGGAGCCGCTGATGCACCGTCGTTCCCTTCTTGCCCTGGCCCTTGCGGCCCTTGCCACGCCCGCGATGGCGGATTGGACCGAGACGCTGCAGGCCGCGCGCGGGCAGACCGTCTACTGGAACGCATGGGGCGGCGATCAGCGCACCAACGACTTCATCCGGTGGGTCGGCCAGCAGACCGAGGAACGCTTCGGGGTCGAGGTCGTGCATGTGAAGCTGACCGACACCGCCGAGGCCGTGACCCGCGTCCTGTCCGAGAAGTCGGCGGGCCGCACCGAGGGCGGCTCGGTCGACCTGATCTGGATCAACGGGCCGAACTTCCTGTCGATGAAGGAACAGGAGCTGCTGCACGGACCCTTCGCGGGCGACCTGCCGAACGCGCGCTTCCTTGACCTGTCCGAGGGCGCGCCCGCCGCGCTGGACTTCACCACCCCCGTCGACGGGATGGAGAGCGCGTGGCGCCTGGCCCGCTTCGTCTTCATCCGCGACGCCGACCGCGTGCCCGAACCGCCTGCCGACATGGCGGGCTTCGTCGACTGGGCCGCCGCCAATCCGGGCCGGATGACGCATCCCGACCCCGCGAACTTCATGGGCGCGACCTTCCTCAAGCAGGCGCTGCTGGAACTGGCCCCCGACCCGCAGGCGCTGCAGGCGCCGGTGACCGACGCGGCCTATGCCGCGCAGACCGCGCCGCTGTGGGATTGGTACGACGCGCTGCGCCCCAACCTGTGGCGCGAGGGCGAGGCGTTCCCCGAAAACGAATCCGTCCAGCAGCAGCTTCTGGCCGACGGAGAGATCGACATCGCCATGTCCTTCGACCCCGCCGCAGCCGCAGCCCAGGTCGAACAGGGCCTGCTGCCCGAAACCGCACGGGTCTTCGTGCCGGATGCCGGATCCATCGGCAATGTCAGCTTCGTCGCCATCCCCTTCAACGCCGCCAACCGCGAAGGGGCCGAGGTCGTGGCCGACTTCCTGCTGGCCCCCGAAACGCAGGCGAGGATGCAGAACATCGAGGTGCTCGGCTCGTTCTCGGTCCTCGATCCCGAACGGCTGGATGCCGAGGCGCAGGCCCGGTTCGAGGCCCTGCCGACCGCCCCCGCCCTGCCCACGCTGGCCGAGCTGGGCCCGACGCTGCCCGAACCCCATGCCAGCTGGATGACGCGCCTGACCGAAGACTGGGCGGATCGCCACACCAGATGAGCCTGCCCGCCCGGTTCCTTCCGGCGCTGATCCTGGCCGCGATCCTGCTGCCCATCGGCGCGGGGTTGTGGCAGACGGCGCTTGCAGCCGCGGGCCACCTGCCCGCCATCGGCGCGCAGGGGCCGGACCTTGCCGCATGGGCGGCGCTGTGGGACCGGCCGGGTCTGGGCCGCGCGGTCTGGCTGTCGCTGTTCACCGGGATCGGCGCGACGCTTCTGTCCTTCCTGCTGGCGCTGGCATCCGCCGTGGCGATCACCCGCAAGGGTCGGGGCGGCAGGCTGCTTGCGCCCCTTCTGGCCATGCCCCATGCGGCGCTGGCAATCGGGCTGGCCTTCGTCATGGCACCGTCTGGCTGGATCGCGCGGGTGATCGCGCCCGTGCTGGGATGGGACCGACCGCCGGACATCGCCAGCATCGGCGATCCCTTCGGCCTATCGCTGATCGCGGGGCTGACGGTCAAGGAGTTCCCGTTCCTGCTGCTGATGATGCTGACCGCCTGCGCGCAGATCCCCCTGCAGTGCCACCTGCGCGCGGGTCGCGCGCTTGGCGCGTCCGAGGCGCGGCTGTGGCTGGCGATCGTCCTGCCGCAGATCTGGCCGCTGATGCGGCTGCCGGTCCTGGTGGTGCTGGCCTATTCCATGTCGGTCGTGGATGTCGCGCTGATCCTCGGGCCGTCGAACCCGCCCACGCTGGCCGTCCTGCTGGCGCGCGACTATGCCGATCCGGACCTGACACGGCTCATGTCGGGATCGGCGGGCAGCCTGCTGCAACTGGCGCTGGTCGGCGCGGCGGCGGGGGCGGTCCTGCTGATCCGCGGGCCCGTCGCGCGGCTGGGCGGGGCCTGGGTCCATGCCGGTGCGCCCGCGCCGGGGGCGGGCATCGCGCTGCGTGCCCTGCGCGGGGCGGCCTGGATCGCGATGACGCTTGGCTTCGGCGCGATGGTGGCGCTTGTCATCTGGTCGCTTGCGTGGCGATGGGCATTTCCCGACCTGGTCCCGCAGGAATTGTCGCTGCGCATCTGGGCACGCTCGGCTCAGGGATGGGCCGCGCCGCTGGCGAACACGCTGATCATGGCGGGGGCCAGCACCGCGCTGGCCCTGCTGGCGGCCATCGCGTGGCTGGAATCCGAGACCCGCAGCAATCGCCGCATGCCCTGGGCCGAGGCCGCGATCTTCGTGCCGCTGCTGCTGCCGCAGATCGGCTTCCTGTTCGGGGTGAACACCGCCGCCTTGCGGGCGGGCCTGTCGCCGGGGATGTGGCTGGTCGTCTGGGGGCACGCGATCTTCGTCTTTCCCTATGCGATGATCGCGCTGGCCGATCCGTGGCGGTCGGTCGATCCGCGCCATTTCCGCGCGGGGGCAGCGCTCGGGGCCGGTCCGTGGCGCAGGCTGTTCGCGCTGCGCCTGCCGATCCTGCTGCGCCTGATCCTGACCGCAGCCGCCATCGGCATCGCCGTATCCGTCGCGCAATACCTGCCGACGCTGTTCCTTGGCGCGGGCCGCACGCCCAGCCTGACGACCGAGGCCGTGACCCTTGCCGCATCGTCCGACAGGCGGGTGACGGCGGTGGTGGCGACCATCCAGGCCGCGCTGCCGCTGATGGGCTTTGCGGCGGCATTCGTGATACCCGCGATCCTGCATCGCAACCGCCGCCACCTGAGAGGGGCCTGAGGGAATGCTGGAGCTGATCGATCTTGCCATCCGCCTGCCCGGTGGCCGCCCGCTGCTGGGGCCCGTGTCGCTGCGGGTCGAGGCGGGACAGATCCTGTCGGTGATGGGACCGTCGGGCGTGGGCAAGTCCAGCCTGCTGGACGCCATTGGCGGTCATCTGGGCGCGGGCTTCGCCTTGCAGGGCCGCGTCCTGCTGGACGGGCGCGACCTGACCGGCCTTCCGGCCGAGCGTCGCAACATCGGAATGATTTTCCAGAACTCGGACCTGTTCCCGCATCTGAGCGTCGGGCAGAACCTCGGCTTCGGGATGCCGCGCCGCCATCGCGACCGACGCGCCCGGATCGAGGCCGCGCTGGTCGATGCGGGCCTAGGCGGAATGCATGACCGCGATCCGGCCACCCTGTCGGGCGGTCAACGGGCGCGGGCCGCGCTGATGCGGGGGCTGCTGGCCGAACCCGCGGCGATCCTGCTGGACGAGCCGTTCTCGGCCCTCGATGCGCAGCTGCGCGACGAGATCCGCAGCTTCACCTTCGATCACCTGCGTGCTGCGGGCATCCCCGCGCTGATGGTCACCCATGACGCGCAGGATGCGACAAGCGCGGGCGGCCCCGTAATCGCTCTGGGCTGAGGGCCGCCCGCAGGTTCACTTGCCCGGCTTGCCGGGAGCGCCCGATTCCGTGCCCGGCGTGTCGTTCACGTTCGACATGGGCTGTTCGGAGGGCGTCTCGGAGCCGGTTCCGGGGCGCATGATGCCGCCCTTCTCCTCGGCGGCCAGCTCGGCCTCGGCCTGTTCCCAATGCGCATGTTCGTGACCCTCGGGGCGACCGGCATCTTCCCAGATGCGATGGGCGCGGGCCTTGATCAGTTCTTCACGTTCCATTTCCATCCTTGCCTCCGTCGTCAGATGGCGATTTCGCCGGACCCGTCCTCGGTCAGGGCCAGCACGCTTTGCCAGGGCAGCGGGATGCGGCCCGTGACATTCCTTTCGCAGGCGACAGGCGCGGCGGCGCTGTCGATGCGAAGTGTCCATTCGCCGGGGGGCAGCACGAATTCGGCGTCCTCTCCGGCATTCAGCACGATCAACACGCGGGCGCCGTCGGGGTTTCGACGCATCATGCCCAATGTCTGCAACCCCTCGTCGGCCCAGTCCCCGTCGCCAAGTGGGCGACCCTCGGGGTGCAGCCATTCGACGACCGGCCTGCGGTCCTGCAGATCCTGCCCCGCCACGGCAAAGCGGGGACGCGACAGGCGCGCATCGCGGCGGAAGGCCGTCAGCGCCGCCACGGCGTCGGTCAGGTCGTCCCGCGCGGACGCCCAGTCCAGCCACGAGATGTCGTTGTCCTGGCAATAAGCGTTGTTGTTGCCGCCCTGCGAATTGCCGATCTCGTCGCCCGCAAGCAGCATGGGCACGCCCTGCGACAGCAGCACGGTCGCCAGGATCGCGCGGGCGCGGCGGCTGCGGGCCTCGTCGATGGACGCATCCTCGGTCGGGCCTTCGGCACCCATGTTGTCGGACAGGTTGTGATCGTGCCCGTCGCGGCCATCCTCGCCATTGGCGTCGTTGTGCTTGTCGTTGAAGGACAGCGTGTCCCACAGGGTGAAGCCGTCATGGGCGGCGACGAAATTCACGCTGCTGGTGGCGGGGCGGTGGCTGTGATCGAACTGGACGGGCGACCCCGACAGGCGCTCTGCCATGGCGGGGACCAGCGCGGGGTCGCGCCGCCAGAAGGCGCGCGTGTCGTCGCGGAACTTGTCGTTCCATTCGCGGAAGGGCCAGGGATATCCCCCGACCTGGTACCCCCCCTCGCCGATATCCCACGGCTCGGCGATCAGCTTGATGCCCGACAGCACCGGATCCTGCCGCAGCGCGTTGAAGAACGAGCCGTGCCTCTCGAAGCCCTCGGCCTCTCGGCCCAGGGTCGAGGCCAGGTCGAAGCGGAAGCCGTCCACATGCATCGCCTCGACCCAGTAGCGCAGGCTGTCCATGACCATGCGCAGCACCATCGGATGCGCCACGTTCAGCGTGTTGCCCGTGCCCGTCGTGTCGAAGCTGTGGCGCGGATCGTCGGACAGCAGGTAATAGGACGCGTTGTCGATCCCGCGGAAGGACAACGTCTGGCCCAGCTCGTTCCCCTCGCAGCTGTGGTTGTAGACCACGTCCAGGATCACCTCGATGCCGGCCTTGTGGAACCGGCGGATCGCCTCCTTCATCTCTCGGATCTGGCCCGATTTCAGATAGGGGGCGTGCGGCGCGAAGAAGGACAGCGTGTTGTAGCCCCAGTAGTTCGACAGCCCCTTCTCGGTCAGGTGGCGATCGTTGGCGAAGGCGTGGACGGGCAGCAGCTCGATCGCGGTGGCGCCGATGCGCTGCAGGTGGTCGATCACCGCATCCGAGGCCAGCCCCGCGAAGGTGCCGCGCAGCTTCTCGGGCACGCCCGGATGCAGCTGCGTCAGGCCCTTCACATGCGCCTCGTAGATGACGGTATCGGTCCAGTGCGTGCGCAGCGCGGCCTCGCTTTCCCAGTCGAAGGCGGTATCGGCCACCACGCCCTTGACCATGTAGGGCGCGCTGTCGCGCTCGTCGAAGGACAGGTCGTCCTGCCCGATGACATAGCCGTGCAGCGCGTCGTGCCATTCGATCCGGCCACGCAGTTCCTGCGCATAGGGGTCCAGCAGCAGCTTGTTCGGGTTGAAGCGGTGCCCCTGTTCGGGCGCATAGGGCCCGTGCACGCGGTAACCATAGACCTGCCCCGGCCCGACGCCGGGCAGGAAGCCGTGCCAGATCCCGCCCTCCATCTCGGGCAGCATCAGGCGGTGCAGCTCCTGGGTGCCGGTCCGGTCGAACAGGCACAGTTCGACCGCATCGGCATGTTCCGAGAACAGCGCGAAGTTCGTGCCGTCGCCCAAGTGCTGCGCCCCCAGCAGGTCGGGGCGCAGGACGCTTCGGTCAAAGGACGGGGTGTCGGCCGCGTCACGCATGGCGGCGCATCCCCCGCAGGACATGGGCCGGGCGCGGGCGCAGCGCATCGCGACGGCGCAGCATCGCGGGCGTGATCAGCAGCGTGTCGCCGGACTGACGGAACCAGCGGGCATCCTCGGCCGGATCCTCGCCCGCGACCAGATCGGCGGAAACATGGCAGCCGGGGGCCACGATGCAGCGGGTCAGGCGCGCATGGGGGTGAACGGTCGCGCCGGGCATCGCCACGCTGTCATTGCCCAGATACCAGTCCCCCACGGCCGAGGGGAACGGCAGGCGCGCGGGCGGATCGCGCAGGAAATCCAGCTGCGCAAGGCGCAGGGCCTGCAGCGTGCCCACGTCGCGCCAATAGCTGCGCCCGCCCGTGCCCGCGGGCAGGCGATAGGACATCGCCTCGGCCCGATCCACCGCCAACGGCACGAGGTCGTGCCCGAAATCGGTCACGGTTCCGTCGCGCATCGCATCGGCCAGCCACGACTTGTCGAAGACATAGATGCCCATCGACACCAGCGCCCGGCCCGGCTCGTCCGGGATCGAGGGCGGGAATTCGGGCTTCTCCAGGAAGGACAGGATGCGGCCCTGACGGTCGGCATGCATCACGCCAAAGCCCGATGCCTGCGCCTGGTCCACCACGTCCGCGGCCAGCGTCACCGCCGCCCCCGAGGCGACATGCGCCTCGATCATGGGGCGATAGTCCATCTCGTAGACATGGTCGGCGGCAAGGACCAGGACATGGCTTGCCCCCGATGCCTCGATCGCGTCCCAGTTGCGCCGGACGGCATCGGCGGTCCCGGCATAGGCGCCGCGCCCGTCCACGATGCTCAGCCCGTTCGGGGCGAAATGCGCCCCCCATCTTGCGGGCAGGTGGTCATGCAGCGTCGCGGGGGCGAACTGCGTCGCCACGATCATGCGCCCGATCCCCGAGCGCACGCAATTGGCCATGGTGAAATCGACGATCCGGTTGCGTCCCGCGAAGTGGATGGCGGGCTTCGCCTCGGTCGCGGTCAGGTCGGCAAGGCGCGTCCCCTTGCCGCCGGCCAGCAGGATGGTGGCCACGGAATATCCGGTCGCAGCCGGCATACGGTGCGTGATCGACACGGCGATGATCCTTGTCTGGATGGGACTTTGTCAAAAGCATGTCCGGCATCGGATTTGCCGGACATGCAAGAAACACACCCGCGCCAAGGCCGTTCCGCGTGTTGCTGTTTATCAATCAGGGATTGCCGTCGCTGCCTTCCAGAAGGGCGACCGCATCGCCCGATTGCCCCTGCCAGGACAGGATCGCACGCCCCGGCGGCAGTTCGCGCCCGAAGAAGGCCGTCAGGCTGTCGCCCCCCGACCGGCGGATCATGCGCATGCCGCCCTCGTCGCGTTCCAGAAGCACGTCCGCATCGCGCAGGAAGTCTGACCGGTCGCGGCGCAGATGCAGCAGGTCGCGCGTCCAGCGCGCCTTGACCGACGTGCTGCGGGCCAGCGCGTCCCAATCGACCGGGTGCCGGTTGTCGGGATCGGTCAGGGCCAGCAGCGGATCTTCGGTGCCGCGATAGATGTCGGGAAAGCCCGGCGTCAGGACCTTCATCGCCAGCTGCATCAGGATCAGCGCATCGGCGCGTTCGATCAGGCGGGTCAGCGCGGGTGGCGGGACGCGCCAGCTGTCCAGCACGGCCGAGGTCAGGGCCTTGGCGCGGCTCTCGGCATCCTCGTCGGGATTGGTCCAGAAGCTGCGCAGCTTTGCCTCTCTCATCGCCTTTTCCAGGTGGGCGCACAGACGCGCATCCGCATCGGGTGCGCCGTGGATCGCCAGCGCCGACTGCACGCCGTACCAGATCCGCCGCCCCGGAACCCCCCGCGCCTGCGGCAGCGCGGCGGCGGCGTCATGCAGCGCGGCGAAATCGTCGGGCAGATGGCTGATCGCGACCAGCCGCATGCGCGAATCCTCGGACCGCTTGGTGTCATGGGTCGAGGTCAGGTTCATCTCGGTCGCGGCGCGGGCCTTCAGGAAGGCCGTCGCCTCGGCATCGGTGATCGTGGCCTCGTCGGGCTCGGCACCGACCTCGTTCGCGGCAAGATAGCGGGTCCAGCGGAAGCCCGCGGTATCCTCTTGCGCCTTGGCCAGAAGCGCGCCGGATACCTGCTGGAAGCGCCGCGTGAAGGGGCAGTCCTGCCGCAGCAGCCCTGCCAGCGCATCGACCACTGCACGCGACCGCAGCCCCTGCCCCGCCCGTTCGGCGATGTCCGCCAGCAGGTCCTCATCGCCCGGTGCCATGCCCCCCGCCGCGACATAGGTGCGGTAGCGCGGCACGGCGACCAGAAGCGCGGTCACCGCCTCTCGCAGCCATTCGGGGCCGGGGGCGCCTTCGGGGCGCGCGCCCAGTGCATTGCGGGCCAGCGCGATCAGCTGACGCCTTTCGGCGGCCAGCTCGTTGTCCAGGATCTCGTGCTTGGCGGCCATCAGCGAGGATGCGAAATCCTCGGTGATGCGGGTCGCGCGGCGCCAATGCGCATCCAGCCGCGCAAGGCCCTTCGCATCGGTCAGCGCCCGCGCGAACAGGCGCGCGGATTCGTAGCCGGTCGTCCCCGCCACCGGCCACGAGGCGGGCAGCGTCTCGTGATCCACCAGGATCTTCTCGACCCAGATCGGCGTGTCGGGCAGCGCGCCGTGCAGCCGGTCCAGGTATCCCGCGGGATCGACCAGCCCGTCGATGTGATCGACGCGCAGGCCCTGCACCAGCCCCTTCCGCACCAGGTCGAGGATCAGCGAATGGGTCGCGTCGAAGACCTCAGGGCGCTCGACCCGCATCCCGATCAGGCCGGTGACGTTGAAGAAGCGGCGATGGGTGATGCTGTCGCGTTCGCGTTCGTAATGGACCAACCGCCAGTGCTGGACGCGGTGCAGGTCGCGCAGGGATTGCGGGCGCGGTCCGGGGGCCAGCGGCAGGCGCAGCCCGCCCATGACCCATTCGTCGCCCTCGACCGCGAAATCGCCGCGTTCCAGCACGATCTCGAAGGGGTCGGGCAGGAACGGCAGGACAAGCGGCCCCGCATCCCAGTCGATGTCGAAGGCCGGCGCATGCATGCTGGACCGCCCGTGACGCAGCACGTCGGCCAGCCAGGGGTTCGCGGGCGAGAAGGCCGTATGGTTCGGCACGATGTCGATGATGATGCCCATGCCCGCATCGCGTGCGGCTGCGGCCAGTGCCTCGAATGCCGGGCGGCCGCCCAGCTCGGGCTCGATCGCGGTGGGGTCGGTCACGTCATATCCGTGGGTGGACCCCGGCACCGCCGCGAAGATGGGCGAGAGATAGAGATCCGACACCCCGAGGTCGCGCAGATAGGGCAGCAGCCCCTGCACGCGGGCGAAATCGACGCCGTTCCTCAGCTGGATGCGATAGGTCGCGTCGGGAATGTTCATGCGGGGTCCACCTTGACGGAAATGGAGAAGGGATCGCGGCGCATCAGGCCGATCCCGAACTGTGCGCCGGGAATGCCCTCGCCGCCCGGACGGCCCAGCGACAGCGCGACGCGCAGGCGCCCCGCATCGAAGCGCCAGTCGGCCAGCAGGCTGGCATCGTCGCGCGCGACATCGACGGATCGCCGTGCGCTGCGGATCAGCGGCAGCAGATGGGTCGCGCGGAAACCCAGCGCGCGTCGGGTCAGGTCCTGCCATTCGCGCGCCCGCGCATCGTCCGTCCAGTCGAGGCGCGAGGCGGCGAAGGTCTGCATCGACAGCGGGTCGGGCACGGTGTCGCCGTGGCGGGCGACCTCGGGGAACTCGGACGCGCGGCCCGTGCGGACGGCCTGCGCCAGATCGCCGGTGAAATCCGCGAAGAACAGGAAGGGCGTCGTCGCGCCGCGTTCCTCGCCCATGAAGACCATCGGGACATAGGGCGCACACAGCAGCAGCGCATAGGCGACCGCCACCCCCGCCGGGTCCGCGATGGACAGCAGCCGGTCCCCGAAGGCGCGGTTCCCGACCTGGTCGTGGGTCTGGACCGAGTTGACGAATGCGGTGACCGGCAGATGCCCGCAGGACGCGCCGCGCAGGCTGCCGCGCGGCGGGCGGGGCTGGCCCTCTTCGACATGGCCGCGACGCAGGGCCAGCGCCAGATCGCCCACGGGATCGACCGCGAAGGGCGCGTAATAGGCGTGATCCTCGGACGTGAGGGCGACATGGACGGCGTGGTGGAAATCGTCGTTCCAGCTGGCGTCATAGCCGCCCTCCTCGCGCAGGGCGGGCTCGTTCCTTTCGTCCTCGGTGATGAGGTGGACGGGGGCGATGCCGCGCAGGGTGGCGGCAAGGTCATGCAGGAAGTCGCGCGATCCCGGCCCCGCGATCTGGTGGACCGCATCCAGCCGCAAGCCGTCGATGGCGTACTCCGACACCCAGTGGCAGGCGCATTCCGTCCAGAAGCGGCGGACGGCCTCCTGCCCGAAATCGATCGCGGCGCCCCAGGGCGTCATGCGGTCCGCGTCGAAGAACTCGGGCGTGATCGCGTGCAGATAGGCGCCGTCCGGGCCGAAATGGTTCATCACCAGGTCCAGGATGACCGACAGCCCCGCCCGATGCGCGGCAGCCACCAGCGCGCGCAGATCGTCGGGGGTGCCATAGGCGGGATGGGGCGCGAAGGGCAGCACCCCGTCGTAGCCCCAGCCCCGGTTCCCCGCCCATTGCCCAAGGGGCATCAGCTCGATCGCGGTGAAGCCCAGACCGGCCAGCAGCTCCATCCTGGCGGCGGCGGCGGCAAGGCTGCCCTCGGGGGTGAAGGTGCCGACATGCATCTCGTAGATGACCATCGAGGCCCAGTCCCGCGCGGGGCCGCGGGGCGCGGGGCGCGGGGCGATCAGCCGCGAGGGGGCATGGACATCGCCCGCCTGAAGGCGGCTGGCCGGGTCGGGAACGCATTGCCCGTCGACGCGGAACAGGTACTCCGCGCCCTCGGGGGCGGGATGCAGCAGGTCCCACCAGCCCATCGCGTCGCGGCGCATCGGCAGGGCCTGCCCCTCCAGCATCAGATCGACCTGCGCCGCCCCGGGCGACCACAGGCCGAAGCGCCATTCGCCGCCTTCCGGGCGGGCGCCCCAACGCGGGGTCATGCGGGGCACCCCCGGCCTGCAAATTCCTGAAAACGCGGCAGATGCATGGAAATCCCCCTTCCAGTCGCTGCGACCTGCAAGGCAACATCGGCGCATCGCGGCGGTTCCCTTGACATAAGTGAACTCTGCAACCCCGAAGGGCCGTCGCACAATGGCGAAGTCCTGCGGGGTGGACAGCCGCACGCCGCCTGTCGCATTCAGGGCATGACATTGCCCGAAAGGACGCCCATGGCCCGCATCCTGCACATCTTCGCCCATCCCGGGCTGGCCTCGTCGCAGATCAACGCCGCCATGTGGCACGCGGCCTGCCGGGTCGAGGGGATCACCAGCGTCGATCTCTATGCCGAGAACCCGCGATACGAGATCGACGTGGCCGCGCAGCAGGACCGGCTGGAGACGCATGACGTGCTGCTGCTGCAATTCCCGATGTTCTGGTATTCAGCCCCCGCGCTGCTGAAGGAATGGATCGACCTGGTGCTGTCGCGCGGCTTCGCCTATGGCGCGGGCGGCGACAGGCTGGCGGGCCGGACGATGCAGCTTGCGGTGTCCACCTCGGCCCCGGCCGAGGCGTTCGGTCCGGACGGATACCAGAATTTTCCTCTGCGGACCTTCCTGACCCCGTTCGAGCAGACCGCCCGCCTATGCGGCATGCGGTTCCTTGCGCCCTATGTCCGCCACGACGCGCTGCATGGCGACGGATCGGCGCATGCGCAGGGCTTTGCGCGCCTTCTGGCGGGGCTGCGCGACGGGCGGCTGGACATGGACCGCGCCCAGGCGGCGGATGCGCTGTTCCATGATACACTTCCCCTGAGAGAGGGCTGAGACCATGACGGAATTCCTGCTGCCCGCCTTCCTGTTTTTGATCGCCGGGGTGATCTCGGTTCCCATCGCGTCGCGGCTGGGGCTGGGATCGGTGCTGGGCTACCTGGTGGCGGGGATCGCGCTTGGACCCGTGCTGTCCGTGCTGGGCGTCGACGTGATCCAGATCCAGCATTTCGCGGAATTCGGCGTCGTGATGATGCTGTTCCTCGTGGGGCTGGAGCTGGAGCCGAAGCTGCTCTGGGCGATGCGGACGCGGCTTCTGGGACTGGGCGGGCTGCAGGTCGGGCTGACGGCTGCGCTGATAGCGGCTGCGGCATATGCGCTTGGATCCGCATGGCAGGTCGCGGTCGCGATCGGGCTGATCTTCGCGCTGTCCTCGACCGCGATCGTGCTGCAGACCCTGAACGAGAAGGGCCTGATGAAAAGCGATGGCGGGCAGGCCAGCTTCTCGGTGCTGCTGTTCCAGGACATCGCGGTCATTCCCATGCTGGCGCTGCTGCCGCTGCTGGCCACGCAGCATGTCACCCACGAGGGCGACGCCCATGGCGGCATGTCCCTGGTCGAGGGGCTGAACGGCTGGCAGACCGGGCTTGCGACGCTGGCGGCCATCGGGCTGGTCGTCGCGGGCGGCATGTACCTGACGCGCCCCGCCTTCCGCTTCATCGCGCATGCCAACCTGCGAGAGGTGTTCATCGCCGCCGCCCTGACCTTCGTCATCGGCATCGCGCTGCTGATGTCGCTGGTCGGCCTGTCGCCCGCGCTCGGGACTTTCCTGGCAGGGGTGGTGCTGGCCAACAGCGAATACCGCCACGAGCTGGAGAGCGATATCGACCCCTTCCGCGGCCTGCTGCTGGGCCTGTTCTTCATGACCGTCGGCGCGGGCATCGATTTCGGCCTTCTGGCGGCCGAGCCGCTGACCATCCTGGGGCTGACCCTGGGCGTGATCGCGCTGAAGGCGGGCGTGCTGCTGGCGCTTGGCTGGGCATTCGGGGTGCGCGACGAACAGGGCTGGCTGTTCGGCATGTCGCTGGCGCAGGCAGGCGAATTCGGCTTCGTGCTGATCAGCTTCGCGACCGCGGGGGCGATCCTGCCCGACGACATCGCGCCGCGGCTGACGCTGATCGTCACGCTGTCGATGATGCTGACGCCGGGGCTGTTCATCCTGTATGACCGGGTGGTGCTGCCGCGATACCACGCCGCGGAACCCCGCGCGGCGGATGACATCGACAGGCAGGGGCGGATCATCATCGCGGGTCACGGCCGCTTCGGCGGGGTGGTCAACCGCATGCTTCTCAGCGCGGGCCACGAGACGACGGTGCTGGACCATTCCTCGAACCAGCTGGAGGTGCTGCGCGCCTTCGGCGTCCGCGCCTTCTATGGCGACGCGACGCGCCCCGACCTGCTGCATGCCGCCGGGATCGAGGATGCGCGCCTGCTGGTCGTGGCCATCGACGACCGGCACCGCGCGACGGAAATGGTGCGCCACGTGGTCAAGCACCATCCCCATATCCACGTCGTCGCCCGTGCGCTGGACCGGGGCCATGTCTACGAATTGTGGGGCGCGGGCTGCCGCGACATCATCCGCGACACCTTCGACAGCGCGGTCAGGGCGGGCCGCTCGACCCTCGAGGCGCTCGGGATGCACCCGTTCGAGGCCGAGCGCACGGCCCGCACCTTCGTCAGCCAGAACCGCCGGTCGATGAGGGAACTGGCGGACCTGTACGATCCCGAGGTGCCCAACCATGAGAACGCGCCCTATCGCGACAGGGCGCGGGAGCTGATGGACGAACAGGCCGAGGAGATGCGGAACCGCGGGCGCGGCGCCCATCACGAGGGGGCGGACGGCGCATGGGCCCGCCCCACCCTGCGCGACCAGGAGGCCGCGCGCCGCACGCGCGACTAGGACGCGGGCGGCCGGGCCTCAGGCGAAGCCGGCCTCCTTGGCGATGACGGCGGCCTGGGTGCGATTCTTCGCGCCGATCTTGCGGCAGAGCGTGCGGACATGCAGCTTGACCGTGACCTCCTGCAGCTCCAGCTCGCGCGCGATCTCCTTGTTGGCCTTGCCAAGGCACAGGCCCAGCAGCACCTCGCGCTCTCGCTGGCTCAGCTGGCGGACGAACTCGGTCTCGTTCTCCTCCTCGCCCTCGCCCAGGACGGATGCGGGCACGAAGGTCTCACCCATGATCATGAAGCGGGCGGCGTTGACCAGCGACTTGGCCCCAAGCGATTTCGGGATGAAGCCCGCCGCGCCCAGGTCCACGGCCTCTTGCGCGATGCGGGCGGGGGCCGTCCCGCTGAGAAGCGCGACCGGCGCATCGCGCGAGATCTGGATCGCGCGCTTCAGCCCCTCGAGGCCGTTCATGCCGGGCATGGTGAAGTCCAGAAGGATCAGGTCGAAGGGGCGCTCGGCCTCGATCGTCTTGGCGGCGACCACGAAATCGGGGACGCAGACGACCTCGGCATTGCCTTCGGAGCGAAGATAGGCCGCGATGGTGTCGCGGACCATTTCATGGTCGTCGGCCAGAAGAATGCGCATCACGCCACCTTGCCGCAGGCTGCGACTGCTGGATGACCCGACCGGCGGGCTGCGAAAATACGTCGCGATTTCAAGTCGATCCCCCGATCATGGCCGATCCGTCGCAATCGCGCGGATCCTTGGCGTCAAAGCTTCGGCATATGCGATGCCGCTGTCAATAGAAAGCCCGGCAGGCATACAACCCAAAGGTTAATGATAACCCTTGGTATATCCGCGTAATCCGATGCACAGTTGATCGCGCGGGGCGTTTCGACAGAATTGGAGACGGTTCGCCGGATGTGACCGAATTCCCCCTTCGCCGGCATCCGGCGGGCCGCGAAGCCCCTGCACACCGAACTGGCAGAGGACGCATGACCAAGCAGACCACCCCCGGATTCGCCCGCCGCTACTGGACCCGCGCCCTGTGGATCGCGGCGCTGGTCGCCTGCCTTGCCCAGACCGCCATGCTGTCGCGCGAGGTGCAGCGCGGGCTGGACCGCCTGTCCACCGCCCCCATCGACGACGTGCGCTGGACCCTGTCCCAGACCGAGGTCGAGCTGCTGCGCATGCTGCTGGCGGTCAAGGAGGTCAGCACACCGGGCGCGCGGGCATCGGTGGACGGCCTGCGCGAGGCGCGCCGCCGGTTCGACATCTTCTACAGCCGGGTGAACACGCTGGCGACCAGCGACCGCTTCGGGCGCTTCCGCCAGTCCGAGACGGTGCAGGAGGCGCTCGGGCATGTGCGGGGCTTCCTCGACCGGACGGTTCCGGCGATGGACGGCACCGACGAGGTCTTGCGCGACAGCCTGCCCCGCATCGCGGAGGAGGCCGAGGCCCTGATCCCCGACGTGCGTCAGCTGACGCTGGCGGGCATCCCGGTCTTCGCGCAATCGGCCGACCAGCGGCGCATGGACATCATGTCCACGCTGCAGCAGCTGGCGCTGACCGCGCTGGCGCTGGTCGTGCTGCTGGTCGCGTTCCTCGTGATCCTGTGGCGCCTGCAGCGCAAGGCCACCGCCCTTGCCTCCGAGCACGAGACGATGCGCAACCGCTTCGAGGCCGCCATCGCGTCATCGCTGGACGCGGTCTTCGTGACCGACACGCGCGGGCGCATCCTGGAATTCAACGGCGGCGCGGAACGCATCTTCGGCTTTGCCCGCGACGAGGTCCTGGGCCGAGAGATCGTGGACCTGACCATCCCCCCCGAGCGCCGCGAGGAACATCTTCGCCGCCTTGCCCATTACCGCGAGACTGGCCAGACCGAGGTCGTGGGCAAGGGCCGCCACCGCCTGGACCTGATGCGCAAGTCGGGCGAGGTCTTTCCCGCCGAGATCGCCGTCTCGGCCGCATTCTCGGACCGGCAGGAGGTCTTCGTGGCCTTTGCCCGCGACATCACCATCGAACAGGCCGCCGAACAGGAACTGCGCGATGCCCGCGACAGCGCCCGCGCCGGCGAAGAGGCCAAGACCAAGCTTCTGACCGTCATGAGCCACGAGATGCGCACGCCCCTGAACGGCATCCTCGGATCGCTGGACCTGATGGACCGCGCGAACCTGACGGATCGCCAGAACCGCCTGCTGGGGGCGATCCGCGTGTCGGGGGAACTGTTGCTGTCGCATGTGAACAAGGTGCTGGAGCTGTCGCGGCTGGACAGCGAACACTCGCAGTCCCGGACCGAGGATTTCGACCTGTCCGCCCTTGTCGAAAGCGTCGCCGACAGCCTGCGCCCCACCGCGCAGGATCGCAGCAACGAGGTGACGACCACCTTCCTGCAGGGTGCCGCGGGCCCCGTCTGCGGCGACAAGCGCGCCCTGCAGCAATGCCTGGTGAACCTGATCGGCAACGCGATCAAGTTCACCCGCGACGGCGAGATCTCGGTCGAGGTCGAGCGGATGGGCGATGCGGTCGAATTCCGCGTGGCCGATACGGGCCTCGGGATCCCCGACGATCAGCTGGAACGGATCTTCGACGAATTCGTCACTATCGACACCGACTATGCCCGCGAGAATCCGGGCACGGGCCTGGGCCTTCCGATCACGCGCAAGCTGGTCACGACCATGGGCGGCACGATCGAGGTCGACAGCCTCGAGGACGAGGGCAGCCTGTTCACCATCCGCCTGCCCCTGCCCGTCGCGGCCTCGGCCCCCTCGGACGCGGATCCGCAGGCGCGGACCGCCTGCAAGGTGACCCCGAAGCATGTCCTCATCGTCGAGGACAATGCCGTGAACCGCATGATCCTGGAGCATATGCTGGACGAGCTTGGCTGCACCCATGAAAGCGCCGATAACGGCGATGCGGGGATCGCGCTGGCAGCCAAGGGCGAATTCGACCTGCTGCTCTTGGATATCAGCATGCCCGGCAAGGACGGGCTGCAGACCCTGGCGGGGATCCGCGCGCTGGACAGCCAGCCTGCGTCCGCGCGCGCCATCACCGCCCATGCCGGTCGCGAGGATCGCGAACGCATCCTTGCGGTCTTCGACGACATCCTGATCAAGCCCATCAACCTTGCCCGCCTGACCGAGAAGCTGGCCCCCACCGCCGTGCCCGAACCCGAGGGCGACGTGGCGCAGGACTTCATCGCGCGCTTCGGCAGGGATGCCTTCGACGGCCACGTGGCCGACCTGCGATCCGAGATGGACGGCATGCTGGACCGCCTTGCCGATGCGCCCGCCCTGACCGAAAACGACCGGCAGCAGGCGCACAAGATGGCGGGCACGGCGGCCGTGCTGGGTCAGGCACCCCTGCGCCAGGCGCTGCAGCGGCTGGAGACGCTGCCCGATGCACGGTGGCAGGGCGACGGCCCCGCCCTTCTGGCCGAACTGGGCCGAGAGATACGCAGGATCAGCGCAGCGCAAGCCGCATGAGGCGCTCCTTGATGCGCGAATAGGGCGCATAGCGGGCCGCGACATCCATGCGCGACCCGCGCCGCAGAACGGGCTTCATATGGGTGAAGCACAGGAACCCCCTGTGCCCGCCATAGGCCCCCATGCCGCTGCCGCCCACGCCGCCGAAGGGCAGTTCGGGCACTGCCGCGAACATCATCAGGTCGTTGATCGCCACCATCCCCGCCGAGAAGCGGTCCAGCATCCGGTCCTGGAATTCCCGACCTTCGGAAAAGACATAGAGCGCGAGCGGCTTCTCGTGGCGGTTCAGCAGGCGGGCCAGATCGTCCTCGTCCCGCCACTCGACGATGGGCAGCAGGGGGCCGAAGATCTCGTCGCGCATCAGGGCGCCGTCCTCGGGCGGGTCAAGCACGATGGTCGGTTCCAGGTACAGATCCTCGCGGTCGTGACGGCTGCCATGAACGATGCGCCCCTCGGACAGAAGGGCGTGCAGGCGGTCGAAATGCCGATGGTTCACGATGCGCCCGTAATCCTTGGACTTCTGCGGATCCGCGCCATAGCCGCGCGTGAACTCGGCCTTCAGCGCATCGACCAGCGCATCGCGGCAGCCCGCGCGGACCAGGACATAATCGGCGTTGATGCAGATCTGGCCGGCATTCTGCGCCTTGGCCCAGACGATGCGGCGCGCGGCCAGCGCGATATCGGCATCGTCGTTCACGATGACCGGGCATTTCCCGCCCAGCTCCAGCGTCACGGGCGTCAGGTGCCGCGCGGCGGCCTGCATGACGATCCGCCCCACCGTCCCCCCGCCGGTATAGAGGATGTGATCGAAGCGGCATTCCAGCAGCGCACCCGTCTCCTCGGGGCCGCCCTGCACCACCGCGACGGCATCGGGGTCCAGGTATTCCGGCAACAGCCGGGCAATGGCCGCGGCGCAGTTCGAGGACAGCTCGGACGGTTTGACCATCACGCAGTTCCCCGCTGCCAGCGCGCCCACCATCGGCTGCAGCGATTGCTGCCAGGGAAAGTTCCAGGACGCGATGCACAGCACCACCCCAAGCGGCTCGGGCTGCAGCCAGGACCGCCCCGGCTGAACCGACATGGGCGTCGGGACACGCTGGCGGGCGGTCCAGCGGCGCAGGTTGCGCAGGGCGTGCTGCGTCTCCTTTCGGATCAGCGCGATCTCGGCCATCCAGGATTCCAGCCGCCCCTTGCGCAGGTCGGCATGGATCGCGGCGATGATGTCGCCCTCGCGTTCCTTCAGCAGGCGCAGGATCGCCCGAAGCTGCGCGCGGCGCCAGTCCAGGGGCCGGGTGCGCCCGCCATCGAAGGTGGCGCGAAGGCGGGCCAGGTCGGCCTGCATCTGCGGGATCGGGGTGTACTGGCTGTCGGTCATGGCGGCCCTTCGTCCAAGCGTCGCGGCCAGTCTAGCCCGCCTTGCCCCGAAGGCCATGCATGACGCTGCGCCCATGCACGCAGTCGAAGGGTGCTATTCGCTTCTGTGCGTTGTCCGGCAGGGCGGCCTGCATATATCACGCTGCGAAAGACGTTAGCGATAAACCTTCCCGCTGACCCGAGGATATGACCATGGCAATGTACCAGACCACCGCACCCGCAATCGCCCTTCCCCTGCCTCGCCGCCTGTTCGAGCGTTTCGCCACCTGGCGCCGCCAGAGCGCAGTCTATCGCGCGACCATGAACGAGCTGAACAGCCTTGGCGATCGCGAATTGCTGGACCTGAACATGAGCCGCGCCGATTTCGACAAGATCGCACGCGACGCGGCCCTGAAGGCCTGATTCCGGTCCCCATGACCGGCGAAAAGCCCGGCCGCGCGCCGGGCTTTCCCATGTCCGCAGGGTCGTTGACCTTGGGTCAGTTTCCGCGCGGACGCTGCGCCAGTTCCTGCGGCGTCAGAAACCCGTCCTTGTCCGCGTCCATGCGGCCAAAGCGTTCCTCGGGCGAGGGACGGTCGCCGCGACCCTCGCGATGGCCGCGTTCGTCACGTTCGCCACGTTCGGCACGTTCGGCACGTTCGGCGCGCTGCTTGCCGCCCTGTTCGAATTCGCGCTTGCTGATGCGATGATCGCCATTGGCGTCCAGCCGCTGCATGACCTGCGCGGGATCGGGCGCGCGGTCGCCGCGCTTTGAACCCTCGGCCTGGGCTGCCCCTGCGGCACCCAGAAGTATGATCGCGAACACGGCAAAGCTCTTTTTCGACATCGTATTGACCTTCTTGTTGTCGAACCCGATTCGTCGGGCACATCCCCTGTCTAGCCAAGCCGCCGGAAACACCCGCCCAACCGTGCGTTTCGGTTCGGTTGGGGTAAGATTTGCGCATCCGGTATTGATAATGAAAATTCATTATCATACATGAGCCGCATCGAAGGAAAGGATGCCCCATGCCCAGGACCACCCGTGACGAGACCCGCACAAGGCTGAACCATGCCGTCATCGCCGAGGCGGTGGAAAAGGGCCTGTCGCAGGTGAACGTGGCGGGCGTGGTCGCGCGTGCCGGCGTGTCCGCCGGGACGATCTATGTCCATTTCCGGAACAAGGACGACATGCTGCGGCAGGTCTACATGCAGACCAAGACCGAGTTTCACGACCGCATCATGCAGGCGCGCGACATCCCCGACAGCGCGGCCATGATCCGCCGCATGTGGGACGAGATGTTCGCCTTCGTCCGCGCAAGGCCGCAGGACATCCTGTTCCTGGAACAGGGGGCCACGGCCCGCATCCTGACGCCCGAACAGCAGCGCGTCACCGAAGGCTTCGGCGCCGATATCGCGTCGCTGCTGCAGCGGGGCGTGCAGGACGGCACGCTGGCCGATCTGGACAGCGCGACGCTGTCGCTGCTGCTGACCGCGCCCGCCATGCAGCTTGCGCGCGGCGCTGTGCTGTCGGGGCGCGACATCGATCCCGAAACCGTCGGGCGCGTCTTCGACCGCGTCTGGCTGTCCATCGCACGCTGAGATTCCCGCCCGAACCAGGGGCCGGACCCGAACAGAAGGGAAGACGACATGAAGAAGACCATCCTGATCACCGGCACCTCGACCGGGCTTGGCATCTCGATCGCGGTCGAGGCCGCGAAGGCGGGCCACCACGTCTATGCCACCATGCGCAACACGGATCGCCGCGCCGCGCTGGATCAGGCCGCGGCCCAGGCCGGGGTCGAGCTGACCGTGCTGCCGCTGGACGTGCAGGACAGCGCCACGATCACCCCCGTCACCGACCGCATCATGCGCGATCACGGGCGCATCGACGTGCTGATCAACAATGCAGGCATGGGATACGCGCGCAGCCTGGAACAGGCGGACGAGGCCGACATCCAGCGCATCCTCGACATCAACTACACGGGCACCGCGCGCTGCATCAAGGCGGTCATGCCGCATATGCGCAAGGCCCGCGCGGGCCATGTCATCAACATCACCTCGGTCGGGGGGCTGGTGGGCCAACCCTTCAACGAGGTCTATTGCGGTGCGAAATTCGCGGTCGAGGGACTGACCGAAGCGATGGCCAGCTATGTCACGCCATCCTTCGGCATCAACTTCACCGCGGTCGAGCCGGGCGGCATCCGCAGCGAATTCGCCAACACCGTCCTGCGCCAGATCGAGGAGACGGGGGGCATGCTGGAGGACGAGTACCTGCCCATCCTGCAGAAATATGTCAGCGGATCGCAGACGCGGATGGGCGAAGGGATCTACCAGACCCCGGACGAGGTGGCGGCCGTGGTCATGCGCGTGATGGCCGACCCCGAACCGCCGATCCGCGTGCGCAGCTCGGACTGGGCCGAGGAGTTCACGCGGATCAAGACCGGCCTGGACCCCGACGGGACCAAGCAGCAGCAGATGGTCGTGAAGACCTTCCTGCTCTGACGCTCAGGCGCCGGCGGTCCATGCGTCGATGCCCGCCTGCGCGACCTCCTGGTCCTGCGCGGGCGTGCCCGACGACACGCCGATGCCGCCCACGACCTGCCCGTCATGCATGACGGGCAGACCGCCGCCGACCACCATCAGGCGCCCGCCGATCGACGAGTTGATGCCATAGGCGGGCGCGCCGGGCTGGCTGGCGCTGCCGTAATCGTGGGTGGCCTTCTTGGCCGCCGCCGCGGTGAAGGCCTTGTCGATCGCGATGGTGGTCGAGGTGACCTTGCCGCCCTCCATCCGCTCGAACGCGATCAGCTGGCCGGATTCGTCGGTGATGGCGATGCACATGGGCACGCCGATGCTGTCGGCATGGGCCGCGGCACCTGCGATCAGGGCGCGCGCGTCGGTCAGGTCCAGGCGGGTGATGGTCTTCATGCGGTTCTCCTTGGGGTGTTCGTATCGCTCAGTGCGGCGGGTCGCGGCCCGCCCGTCGCCCAGTCCAGCAGCTCGACCGTGTGGACGACGGGGATGCCCGTGCCCGATGCGATCTGCATCATGCAGCCGATATTGCCCGCGCTGATAACCTCGGGGGCGGTCTGCTGCAATGTCGCGACCTTGCGCGATTTCAGCTGGGCCGAGATCTCGGGCTGCATCAGGTTGTAGGTGCCCGCCGATCCGCAACAGATATGGGCGTCGCGCGGTTCGACCACCTCGAAGCCCGCGGCGCGCAGAAGGTCCTTGGGTGCCGATCTGACCTGCTGGCCGTGCTGCAGCGAACAGGCCGCGTGATAGGCGACGCGCATGCCCGCGGCATGGCCCGCATCCTGCAACCCGATATCGGCCATCACCTCGGAGATGTCGCGCGCGATGGCGGCGACGCGGGCCGCATCATCGGCCAGCGGATCGTTGCGGAACATGTGGCCGTAATCCTTGACCGTCGTCCCGCAGCCCGAGGTGTTGATGACGACGGCGTCCAGCCCCCCGGCGTCCATCTCGGCGGCGATGGCGCGGATATTGGCGGCGGCCATGGCGTGGCTCTGGTCGGTCTTGCCCATGTGATGGGTCAGCGCGCCGCAGCAGCCGATGCCCCTGGGGATCACCACCTCGCAGCCGTGGCGTTGCAGCAGGCGGATCGTCGCGTCGTTGATGTCGGTGTTCAGCGCCCGCTGCGCGCATCCCGTCAGCAGGGCCACGCGCCGCGTCCGCGCGGGGGTGGCCGCGAAGCTTTGGGGGCGGTCGTTCGGGCTGGGCGCGGGAATGCGGGCCGGGGCCATGTCCAGCATGGCCCGCAGCCGCGCATCGGGCATCAGGCGCGCGAAGGGCCGCGCCAGCCGCGCGCCCATCAGCGCCAGCCGGAAGCGCCCCGGATAGGGCAGGATCTTCGACAGCAGCCAGCGCAGCGCACGGTCGCCCAAGGGCCGGCGATAGTTCTGCTCGATATATTCGCGGGCGTGATCGACCAAGTGCATGTAATGGACCCCCGACGGGCAGGTCGTCATGCAGCTGAGACAGCTGAGGCAGCGGTCCACGTGCTTGACCGTCTTATCGTCCGGGACGCGCCCGTTTTCCAGCATGTCCTTGATCAGGTAGATCCGGCCGCGCGGGCTGTCCAGTTCGTCGCCCAGCACCTTGTAGGTCGGGCAGGTCGCCGTGCAGAAACCGCAATGGACGCAGGACCGCAGGATCTCGTTCGAGCGGGCGGTGGCGGGATCGGCCAGCTGGTCGGGCGTGAAGTTCGTCTGCATGTCAGTCCCCCATCAGGCCGGAGTTGAGGATGTTCGCCGGATCGAAGGTGCGCCGCAGCCGTTGGGACAGCTCGGCCACGACCGGCGGTTCGGGGGGGAAGACCCGGCCCTGCCCGCGGACCAGCGTGGCAAGCCCGCCCGCCGCACGCACGGTCGCGGCATCCTTCGGCCCCGAATACCAGACCGCCGCCCCGCCCCAGTCGAGCGGGCACTGCCCGCCCAGCCGTTCGGCGATGGCAGGCCCGTCCGAGGGCTTGCACAGGATGCGCCAGACCGGATCGTCGCCCGTCAGGTGGGCCGCGTCGCGAAGGTCGCGCCACAGGGCGCGGCTGTCCGCGTCCTCGATCGTGTCGATCCGGTCGCGGCCCAGCAGCGCGGTCAGCCGGTCGGTGCGATAGGCGACCTGCGCGGTCAGCCCCTCGACCCGCAGCCATGCGGTGCCGTCATGGAAGGCCGCGCCCGACACCTCGAAGGGGGTGGACAGCGCGGTGGCGAAATCCTGCACGGCGCGGGACGCGTCGATGCCGCGGATGACCAGCGTGCGGCTGCTTTCGGCCACGGGCAGGACCTTCAGCGCGACCTCGGTCAGGATGCCCAGGGTGCCGTGCGATCCGGCAAGCAGCTTGCCCAGGTCCATGCCGGTGACGTTCTTCATCACCCGCCCGCCATTCTTCAAGATGCGCCCCTGCCCGTCCACGAAGCGCACGCCCAGCAGGTGGTCGCGGCACGCCCCCGCCACGATGCGGCGCGGGCCGGACACGTTGGCCGCGACGATCCCGCCGATGGTGGGCTCGCCCGACTGGCCCGTCAGGCAGCGATGGTCCATCGGCTCGAAGGCGAGGGCTTGGCCTTCGGCGGCCAGCATGGTCTCGATCTGCCGAACCGGGGTGCCTGCGCGGGCGATCAGGGTCAGCTCGCCCGGTTCATAGGTCACGACGCCGCTGATGCCCGAGGTGGTCAGCGCATCGCCCGGCCCGTCGGGGCGCAGGCGGGTGCCGCCCCCGTTGATGCGCAGGGCGGTGGTGCGGCCGGTCAGGATCTCGGACAGCTCGGTTTCGGATGCGGGGGTCAGCACGGTGCTCATGCGCGGGCCGCCGCGCGGTCGCGATGGGGCTGGCTGACCTCCAGCGGAAAGACCTTGGCCGGGTTCAGCAGCCAGCCGGGGTCGAAGGCGTCCTTGATCTCCATCTGGATGGCCATGTCCTGCGGATCGTATTGCCGCGTCATCAGGTCCCGCTTCTCGATGCCCACGCCATGTTCGCCGGTCAGACAGCCGCCCACCTCGACGCACAGCGCAAGGATGTCGCGGCCGAAGGCCTCGGCCCGTTCCAGGTCGCCCGGCGTGTTCGCGTCGAACAGGATCAGCGGGTGCATGTTGCCGTCGCCCGCGTGAAAGACGTTCGCGACCTCCAGCCCGTGTTCGACCGACAGTTCCCCGATGCGCTTGAGCGTGTGCGGCAGCTGCGACACCGGCACCGTTCCGTCGAGGCACAGATAGTCGCCCAGCCGCCCCATCGCGCCGAAGGCCGATTTGCGGCCCTTCCAGATGGCGGTGGACTCGTCGGCATTGCGGCTGGTGCGGAACTCGATCGGGTCCAGCTGATCCGCGATGGCGCGGATGCGGGCGATCTGGTCGGCGATCTCGTCCTCGGATCCCTCGACCTCGACGATCAGCACGGCGGGACAGTCGGGATAGCCTGCCTTGGCGAAATCCTCGACCGCGCGCAGGCAGACCTCGTCCATGTATTCGATGGCGACGGGCAGCACGCCCGACCGGATGATGCGGGCCACGCATTCGCCCGCGATTTCCGGGCTGGCAAAGCCGATCAGCATGGGGCGCGCGCCTTCGGGGCGCGGCAGGATGCGCAGGGTCGCCTCGGTCACGATGGCCAGCTGGCCCTCGGACCCGCAGATCAGGCCCAGCATGTCCAGCCCGGGCGCCCCCGGCTGCGGGCCGCCCAGTTCGACGATCCGGCCATCGGCCAGGACCATGCGCACGCCCATCAGGTTGTTCGTGGTCACGCCGTATTTCAGGCAATGCGCCCCGCCCGAATTCATCCCGATATTGCCCGCGATGGTGCAGGCCAGCTGGGACGAGGGATCGGGGGCATAGAAGAAGCCCGCGGGCTCCAGCTCGGCGCTGACGGACAGGTTCGTGACCCCGGTCTGCACGCGGATGAAGCGGTTGGCGGTGTCGATCTCCAGCACGTCGTTCAGGCGCATCGTGCCGATGACGACGCTGTCGGCGGTGGGCAGTGCGCCCCCTGCCAGCGACGTGCCCGCGCCCCGCGGAACGACCGGCGCGCGGTGATCGTGGCAGATGCGCATGGCGGTGGCCAGCTCCTCGGTCGTGCGCGGCAGGACCACGGCCAGCGGCGGACAGCGATAGGCCGTCAGCGCGTCGCATTCATAGGCCAGCGTCTCCTCGGGGTCCGAGATGACGGTATCGGCGGGCAGCGCACGCGCCAGGTCCGCGACGATGCGGTCCTTCTTCGCGATGATCGCCGCGTCCGGCTGGGGCATCGAAATCGAGGACATCCGACCTCTCCCTTGCTTGGTTGCGGGCGGGGCACCGCGGCGCCCCGCCCCGTTATCCTAGCCGCCCATCAGCGGATCGCCGATACCCAGCACGTAGAAGCCGATGCACAGCATCAGCCCCGTCAGCGACAGGTAGTAGATCGTCGGCAGGATGGTGATGCGCAGCGTCGCGCCCTCGCGGCCCAGAAGGCCCACGGTGGCCGATGCCGCGACGACATTGTGGATGGCGATCATGTTGCCTGCCGCCGCGCCCACCGACTGGCCCGCGACCATCAGCGCCGAGCTGAGCCCGAGCCCGTCCGCGACCGAGAACTGGAACTGGCTCAGCATCAGGTTGCTGACCGTGTTTGACCCGGCAAGGAACGCGCCGAGGCCGCCCACCGCCGGTGCGAAGAACGGATAGACCGCCCCCACCTGCGCCGAGACCCATTCCGCCACCACGACCGGCATGCTTTGCAGGTCGTTCGCGTTCACGCCCGAATTGATCATCACCCGCACCATCGGCACGGTGAAGATCAGCACGAAGCCCGCGCCCAGTAGCGTGCCGGTGCTTTCGCCCACGGCCTCGCGGAAGCCGCGGAAGGACATGCGGTGCAGCGCGACCGTCAGCAGGCAGACCATCACCAGGATCCCGCCCGGCGAATAGAGCGCCGAGAAATCGCCGTTGATGCCTTCCTCGCCCAGCATGCCCCGGAAGACGATGTTGGCCGATTTCAGCAGGTCGCCGAAGGGTGCCACCGTCCGGCTGAGGACCAGCACCACCGCCAGGATCACATAGGGCGCCCATGCCAGCGCCAGCGGGATCTGCCGCCGCGCAAGGCTGTCGAGCTTGACCTCGACCGCGCCGAACCATTCGCGCGACCATTCCGATACCGGCGGAAAGTCCCAGGGCACGTTCGGCACCAGGAACCCGCGCTTGGCCGCCACCGTCATGATCGCAAGCCCGACAAGGCCCCCGATCAGGGACGGGAACTCGGCCCCCAGGAACACCGCCGCCAGGACATAGGGAACGGTCATCGCGAAGGCCGCCATGATGGCGAAGGGCGCGATCGCCAGGCCCTCGGACCAGGACCGGTTGCGCCCGAAGAAGCGCGTCATCACCGCCACCAGGAACAGCGGCAGCAGCGTGCCGCAGATCGCGTGCAGGATCGCCACCTCGGAGGTGATGATGTGGAAGAACGACGCCCAGTCCGATCCGACGGCGGTCAGGTCGCCCGTGATGGTCGCCTGGTCCAGACCCGTCTTCACGCCCACGATCAGCGGCGTGCCGACGGCACCGAAGGATACCGGCGTCGACTGGATCATCATGCCGAAGACCACCGCCGCCATCGCCGGAAAGCCCACGGCGACCATCAGCGGCGCCGCGACCGCGGCGGGCGTGCCGAAGCCCGACGCCCCCTCGATGAAGGATCCGAACAGCCAGGCGATCAGGATCACCTGCACGCGCCGGTCCGGGCTGATCGCGGTAAAGCCCGACCGGATCGTCGCGATCGCGCCCGAATGCTTCAGCGTGTTCAGCAGCAGCAGCGCGCCGAAGATGATCCACAGCAGCCCCGCGCTTTGCAGCAGGCCCTGCAGCGTCGAGGCGACGATGCGGTTCGTGCTGACCCCCCATGCCGAGATCGCGACGATCACGGCAATCGCATAGGTCAGCGGCATCACGTATTTCGCGGGCACGCGGAACCCGATCAGAAGCACCCCTGCCGTGATGATCGGCAGGAACGCCAGAAGCGCCAGTATTCCATCGGACATCAGGATCTCCCCCCTTCCTGAAAGGCGGGGGCCGCCACATCCCGCGACCCGCCCGCCATGAATCCGGCCCTCCCAGACCGGAATGGAGGTTTGGTAAAATCTGTTTACCGTGCATGTCAAGCGCGCAGCCATGACGCGTTGCGCCCGTGACGGTGGGTAAGCTATGCATCGGATGACCCAGAGCCATGAGCATTCCGATGGACGACAGCACCCCCGCCCGCCCGCCAAGGGCCGCCGACACGGCCGCGCAGCATATCGAGCGGCTGATCCTGGAGGGCACGCTGACGCCCGGCGAACAGCTGGCCCCGGAACGCGACCTGGCCGAAAGGCTGGGCGTGTCGCGCCCCACGCTGCGCGATGCGCTGAAGACGCTCGAGGATCGGGGCCTGCTGACCCGCCGCCCGCGCGGGGTCGAGGTGGCGCAGCTGGGCGCCTCGATCCGCGACCCGCTGATCGCGATGCTGGACCGCGGAGAGGTCGCGGACGACTATCTCGAATTCCGCGAGGTGGTCGAGAGCGAGGCCGCCGCCATGTCGGCCATCCGCGCGACCGATATCGACCGCCAGCGCCTGCGCGACTGCATCGAGGCGATCCACCGCGCCCATGACGATGGCGACCCCGCCGCGGAATCCGAGGCCGATGCCGACATGCATGTCGCCGTCTACGAGGCCAGCCACAACCTCGTGCTGCTGCAGATCATGCGCGCGCTGTCGGGCAGCCTGCGGTCGGACGTGCTGCAGAACCGTCAGCGCCTGTTCACCATCCCGCAGGTCCGCGACATCCTGCGCGACCAGCACGTGGCCATCGCGACGGCCATCGTCGCGGGCGATGCCGACGCCGCCCGCAAGGCGGCGCTGGCCCATCTGCGATACCTGCGCCAAGCCCTGCGAGAGATCCGCGAGGCCGAGGCCAAGCTGGACCTGTCGCTGCGCCGGCTGAAGGGCGGAGGTCTGAGCGCCTCGCGGGGCTAGAGACGCGGCAGGATCAGGATCGCCCGGAAATCGTTCACGTTCGTCAGCGTGGGTCCGGTCACGACCTGCCGATCCACCGCCGCGAAGAAGCTGTGGGCGTCGTTGCGATCCAGTGCCGCGCGCATGTCCAGGCCCGCCATGCGCGCAAGCTGCGGCAGGTCGGGGCCGATGCAGGCGCCCGCCACCTCGGCGGCGCCGTCGACGCCGTCGGTGTCGCAGGCCAGCACGTGGATCCCCTCGGCCCCGTCCAGTTCCAGCGCGGCGGCCAGCACGTATTCCGCGTTCGGGCCGCCCACCCCGTCGCCGCGCCGCGTGACGGTGCATTCCCCGCCCGAGAGCAGCAGCACGGGCCCCTCGCCCCGCAGCGACTTCGCCATGCGGGCATGTTCGACCGCAAGGTCGCGGGCCTCGCCCTCGATCGCGTCGCCCAGGATGCGGACTTCGATCCCCGCCGCGCGCGCGATCCCTGCCGCCGCCTCCAGCGAGGCAGATGGCGCGGCCACTATTCGGGTCTCGGCGCGGGCAAGGCGGGGATCGTCGGGGGCCACCACGCCGGTCGGGCGGTCCAGCGCGTCGCGCACCGATTGCGGCAGGTCCAGCCCGAACCGCGCCACGATGGCACGCGCGTCGGCGGCGGTGCCGGTCTCGCCCACGGTGGGGCCGGATGCGATCTGGCCCGGATCGTCGCCCGGCACGTCCGAGATCAGCAGGCTGAGAAGCCGCGCAGGTGCGCAGGCCGCGGCAAGCTGCCCGCCCTTCACGCGGCTCAGATGCTTGCGGACCACGTTCATCTGGCCGATGGGCGCCCCCGATGCCAGAAGCGCGCGATTGACGGCCATCTTGTCGTCCAGGCTGACGCCCTCGGTCGGGGCCACCAGCAGCGACGACCCCCCGCCCGAGATCAGCGCGATCACCTGGTCGTCGGGGCCCAGACCCGCGACCAGGTCCAGAAGCCGCGCGGTCGCGGCCTCGCCCGCCGCGTCGGGCACGGGATGCGCGGCCTCGACGATCTCGATGCCCATGCAGGGACGGGCATAGCCATAGCGCGTGATGACCAGCCCCTCGCAGGGGCCGTAATGGGCCTCGACCGCCTCGGCCATGCGGGCGCTGGCCTTGCCCGCGCCGATCACGACCAGCCGCCCTGCGGGGCGTTCGGGCAGGTGATCGGCCAGCACCGCCATCGGGTCGGCCACCTCGACCGCGCGATGGAACAGGCCGGTCAGGAAATCGCGGGGGTTGAAGGGGGTTTCGGTCATGCGTCCTCGCTGTGGCGTGTCGGGAATCGGGTGGTCATCGCGGCGATCCTGGGGGCGTGCCCGCCTATGTCAGGATCATGTCGGCGGTGCGGCTGTAGGCGCGCATGTCGCGCCCGTTCGGCAGGTCGTTGGCCTCGACCTTGCGCGTGATCTCGGGGTCGTCCAGTCCCTGCCCCTGCCAGCGGGCCTTCAGCCTGCGGGCCAGTTCGGCCTCGGGGACGTCCAGCATGACGGTCAGGTCGAAGGCGTCGCGCAGCCCGTCCCACGGGGCGCGGTCCAGCAGAAGATAGTTCCCCTCGACCAGGATCAGCCGCGCCTGCGGCCCGATGATGCGCGCCGATCCGCGCGACAGTTCGAGGTCGCGGTCGAAGACGGGCACCGCCACATCGCCTTCGTCGCCGCGCAGCCTGTCCAGCGTGGCGATCAACCCGCCCACGTCGAAGGTGTCCGGCGCGCCCTTCCAGGGCCGCCTGCCCCGCGCGTTCAGGATGGCGTCGTCATAGTGGAAGCCGTCCATCGGCAGGATCGCGACCGCGTCGGGATGGCGGGCCCCGATGGCCGCGGCGATCGCGTCCGAGGCCGTGCTCTTGCCCGAACCGGGCGCACCGACGATGGCGACGAAGTGCCGCCCCGGCCGTGCCAGCATCGCGGCGCAGCGTTCGACGACGGGCGTGATGTCCATGGGCCTCCCCCCGATATGGCAATCCGTATCGGGGGGCAGCCTAGGCGTGACGCGCCGGACGCGCCAGAGGTCGCGGTCAGTCCCCCATCACCGAGGGCAGCCACAGCGACACCGCCGGGACATAGGTGACCAGGATCAGCGCCACGAAGATCGCCAGGTAGAAGGGCCAGATCGTGCGCATCGCCTGTTCCAGCTTGATCCGCCCGACCGCGCAGCCCACGAACAGGCAGGTCCCGACCGGCGGGGTGCACAGGCCGATCCCCAGGTTGATCAGCAGCATGATCCCGAACTGGACCGGATCCATCCCCAGATCCTTGGCGATGGGCAGGAAGATCGGCGTGCAGATCAGGATCAGCGCGGCCATGTCCATGATCATGCCCAGCATCAGCAGGATGACGTTGATCATCAGCAGCACGATCAGCGGGTTCTCCGAGATCGACAGCAGCAGCGCGCTCAGCAGTTCGGGAACCTGGTACAGCGCCAGAAGATAGGCGAAGCTGCCGGCGAAGGCGATCAGCACCATCACCATCGCGGTCGTCCGGACCGCCCCCGTGACCGAGATCCAGAAGCCCTGCCAGTTCAGGCTGCGATAATAGAGCGCCGTCAGGATCACCGCATAGATCGCGCCGAAGGCACCCGATTCCGTGACCGTGAACACCCCAGACAGCGTGCCGCCGACGATGATGACCGCAGTCATCAGGCCCGGCACCGCGTCCAGCGCCGCGCGCCCCACGACGCCCCAGCCGGGGAACGGCTCGGCCGGATAGTTGTGGCGCACGGACAGGATCCAGGCCGCCACGGCCAGCGACAGGCACATCAGGATGCCGGGGATGACGCCTGCAAGGAACAGCTTGGACACGGATATGCCGCCGCCCGCCGCGACCGCGAAGATGATCATGTTGTGGCTGGGCGGGATCACGATCCCCGCGATCGACGAGGTCACCGTCACGTTCACCGCGAAATCGGTGCGGTAGCCGCGCTCTTTCATGACCGGCACCAGCAGCGAGCCAAGCGCCGAGATGTCGGCCACCGCCGAACCCGAGATGCCCCCGAACAGCATGGACGAGAAGATGTTGACCATCGCCAGCCCGCCCTTGAGATGGCCGACCAGCGCGGATGCCAGCTTGACCAGCCGCCTTGCGATCCCGCCATGCAGCATGATCTCGCCCGCGAAGACGAAGAAGGGGATCGCCAGAAGCGAGAAGACCGAGATGCCCGCCGTCGCCCGCTGGAAGGTGATCAGCATGGGGAAGCCCTCGTACCAGAAGGCTGCGGCGGCGGCGATGCCCATGGCGAAGGCGACCGGCACCCCCGCGACGACGCCGAAGGCAAAGGCGCCCAGAAGGATGAGAAGACCCACGTTCAGTATTCCTTGATGAAATCGTCGGGCGACCAGCTGCGGAACCGCACGATCCGCAGGATCGCGCGCAGCCCCGCGAACAGCGCCATCAGCCCCCCGAGCGACGTGATCGCCAGGGTCCGGAAGCTTTCGGGGATGTCCAGCATCGGCAGCCGGGTGTCCCAGCCGAAGCGCATCAGCGTGATGCCCGCGATCAGCATCACGATGCCGAAGATCGCAAGCGACAGGTCCACCGCGATGATCAGCCCCTTGCGGGCAGGCACGGGAAGGATGTCGCGGAAGATCGTCACGCCGATATGGCTGTCCTCCTGCACGCCCGCCGCCGCGCCCAGGAAGGCGACATAGCAGATCAGCAGCAGGGCCAGCTGCTCGACCCAGGTGGGGGTCGCGTTCAGCACATAGCGTCCGAAGACGAGCCAGCCGAAGGTCAGGATCAGCGTCACGAGGGCCAGGGCCGCGACCAGGATGCACAGCCTGCGCACCTGGACCAGCGCGCGCTCGATCCCGACGGGATTCGTCGTTTCATGGTTCATGGGGGACCGTCCGATAAGGGACCGGCGCGGGACTGCCCCGCGCCGGATGTCGTCACTCGGCGTTGCGGATCATGTCGACCAGTTCGGTCAGTTCGGGATTGTCCTGCAGGAACCCCTCGTAGACGGGGGTCATCGCCTCCTGGAACGGGGCCTTGTCGGCGACCTCGGTGATCTGGCCGCCGGCCGCGCGGACGGTTTCCAGGCTTGCCATCTCGCGCTCGTCCCACAGCTCTCGCTGCATCTGGGCGCTGGCGCGACCGGCCTCCATCACGATGTCCTGCTGCTCGGGGGTCAGCTTCTCCCAGGTCTTCAGGCTCATGCACAGGCATTCGGGAATGATCAGGTGCTCGGTCAGCGACAGGTTCTTCGCGACCTCGTGATGCGCCGTCGACTCGTAGCTGGGCGGGTTGTTCTCGGCCCCGTCCACGACGCCGGTCTTGATGGACTGGTAGACCTCGCCGAAGGCCATCGGCGTCGCGTTGCCGCCCATGGATTCGACCATGTCCACGAACAGGTCGTTGCTCATGACGCGGATCTTCAGGCCCTGCACGTCCTCGGGGGTCGCGATCGCCTTGTCGGCGGTATAGAAGGACCGCGCACCGGCGGTGTACCAGCCAAGCGGCACGATCCCCTTGGCCTTCATCCCCTCGCCGATGGCCTCGCCGACCTCGCCGTCCATCAGCTCGTACATCTTCGGCACGCTCGGGAAGATGAAGGGCAGCGACACGACGTTGGTTTCCGGCACGGCTTGGCCCATCGGCCCAAGGCTGAATTCGCCGAAGTCGATCGCGCCCAGGCGCACCTGCTCGATCGCGTCGGGCTGATCGCCCAGCACGCCGTTGTGGAACACCTTGCCGGTGATCTCGCCGCCGGTCTTCTCGGCCACCTCCTCGATGAAGGATTCCATCGCGATGGAGACGGGATATTCCTCGACATGGATGTTCCAGCCACGCAGTTCCAGCGCAAGCGCGGGACTGGCGGCCAACGCGACACCAAGCGCCGCAGCCGAGACAGCAAAAGCTCTGACAGTCATCTTCAACCTCCCCTTTGGATCGCCGCGACGCCCTCCTCCGGCGCCTTGTCGCGATCGGTCAGGGCAGGATGCTGGTAGACAAACTGGAATACAAGAAAATTCTAAAACGCCGTTTCATTTTCTGCGATGTCGGCTTCGTCGGGCTCGAAATAGGCGCCGCTGGTCGCGTGGATCGTGCGGATCGTCTCGTCCAGGCGCGACAGGTGTACCATGCCTGCCCGGTCGGCGGCGTCGGCATCATGCGCCTTGATCGCATCCGCGATCGCCAGGTGATCGTCGATCAGCTGCTGCATCCGGTCCTGCTTCTCCAGGCTGAGCAGGCAGAGCCGGTCCACCTTCTGCTTCTCGGCGCGGATGACGTCGAAGGCATAGGGCCGCCTTGCGATGTCGCAGAGCAGTTCGTGGAATTCATAATCGAGGCGCGCGAATCCGGCATGGTCGCGATCGGCCAGCGCGCGGCGCTGCATCGCGATATGGGCATCCAGCCTGCGGGCATCGGCATCGCCGGCATGAAGCGCCGCCTGACGCAGCACCGCCGATTCGACCGCCGCCCGGATGAAGCGCGACTTCTCGATCGAGCGCAGCGAGAAACGCTTCACCTCGGTCGCGCGCTTGGGGCGGATGACGATCAGGTCCATGCCCTCCAGCCGGTTGAAGGCATCGCGCACGGGCTGCCGCGAGACCCCGAACCGGTCCGCCACGTCCTGCTCCGAGATGCGCGTCCCCGGCAGCAGGCGCATCGACAGGATCTCGGCGCGCAGCTGCCCGACGATCAGTTCGACGCTGCTCTTGCGGTCGCCCGGCTGGCTGGCTCGTGTCATGTGCTGCTCCCTCTTGCCCCGCGCTTATAGGCAGCTTCGCCGCGCACGGCCAGTCGGGCGGACGGGGCGAAACGGAGCGCGGATCGCGGGTGCCGGCCCGCAGCGGCGTCGCCCCTGCACACCGGCATGGGCGGCGATGACACGGCCATGCAAATTCACGCGGATTCGCCTCTTGCCACCCCCGGACAGCTTACATATACGGGTCGGCGGAGACGTGGCCGAGTGGTCGAAGGCACACCCCTGCTAAGGGTGCAGGCCCGAAAGGGTCTCGAGGGTTCGAATCCCTTCGTCTCCGCCACCCACCATTTTGGCTGATTGGCATACAGTGCTGTTCTACCTTCCAAGGTATTGAACTTATGCACCACCTCGCCTCGCTTCGATACTGATCGCCTTAATCCGCTTTTGCTCGGCGCTATTCAATCCGTGGTATGAAACGAGGTATAGGCATTGCCTACAGCACCGGTTGGCTGACGAGGAATCTCGTCCGCTCGCTTGGTCCGGGCCGTCATGGTGACGGCAATGGACTCTACCTAATCGTTGATCCTTCCGGCGCACGACGTTGGATCGTGCGCGTGATCGTGAAGGGACAACGCAATCGCATGGGCAAGCCCCTGCGCCCTGACTTCGGACTAGGCGGCACTGATGTCGTCACGCTTAACGTCGCCAGGGATCGAGCTCTCGAGTATCGCAGGCTTGCACGGCAAGGGCTGAACCCCAAGTTCAACCAAGATGTAGTGGTACCTTGCATCGAAGAAGTCGCCCGCACCGTTCACGTCGAGCGGCTCCCCACTTGGAAGAACCCCAAGCATGCCCAGCAGTGGATCAATACGCTGGCTGAGTATACTTTCCCGAAGATTGGAGGATGCCGGTTTCGGAAATCGGGCAGCCCGAGGTCCTGCAGGTGTTATCCCCTATCTGGACCGTCAAGCACGAGACCGCTCGGCGCGTGGCGCAGCGGATGAAAGCTGTTTTTGATGTAGCCCGCTCACGGGGTCACCGTGAAGGCGAGAACCCCGTTACGGTCGTATTGGATGGCCGTGTCCTGCCTCGCGTCAAGGCCAAGGTGAAGCATCATAAGGCTATGCACTGGCGCGAAGTGCCTTCCTTCTATGCTGCGGTTCTCCGCCAGCCAGGCATCGCGGTCAAGGCACTTGCGATAACTTGTTTGACCGGCTGCCGCACCAGTGAAGTCCTACAGGCCACCTGGGAGTAAGTTGACTTCGAGGAGCAGATCTGGACCATTCCAGAAGGAAGGACCAAGACCGGCACTGAGCATCGTGTTCCCCTGACCCAACAAATGATTGCCACGGTGGAGCCGCTGAAAGCTCTCCGCTCTCGGTGTGTCTTCGAGGGGCAGAAGCGCCATCAGCCGCTCTCCAACATGTCTATGCTCATGCTGTTAAGGCGTATGCAGACGGACAATGTCACGGTCCACGGCTTCCGCTCGACTTTTCGAGACTGGACTTCCGAAGAGGCCAATGTGCCACGCGAGATTGCGGAAATGAGCCTCGGGCACAAGGTCGGCAATGATGTTGAGCGCGCCTATGCCCGTTCAGACCTTTTGGAAAAGCGCAGACAACTCATGGTCAGCTGGTGCAACTTCGTTTCGCAGGATGTGAAAGGCGTGTGCCATAACTAAAATCGCCGTCCCGACCGAAGACCTTTTCTACTGCACGCCTGAGTACGCCCGCATGTACGCGATTGAGGCGCTTTTCGTGTCCAAGTCACGAGACGAAAGCTTCTACGATATATATTTTGCGCTTGTCCCTCACCACTTAGGGTCAGGACTCGTTCTCTCTCAAAGCCAGAAGATTACGGTCGCAGCGAGTGCTATTGCTGAGAAGAAGGTTTGCGGACAGCGATCACAGCGGGGTGCAACCCTCCTCCAGTCCTTGAGCCTGCCGAACATGATCTCGATCCTGTTGCGCCAGCTTGTAGCGGCGCTTGTCGTATATGACTGGCGTCTTGCGCTGCTTCCGGCCAGGAATGCAGGCGCATATCCCTCTGTTTTGCAACGCTTCTCGGAACAAATCGGCATCATAGCCACGATCTCCGAGCAGCCACTTCAAGTTGGGCAACCTGCTGACTAGGGCGCGCGCTCCGATGTAGTCGCTGACGGGTCCGGCAGTCAGGAACAGGTCGATGGGCCGGCATTCGCCATCGTCGCTCGGACCGATGGCGCGAGATGGCTCATCTGTCGCAGATCGCGTGCAGCTTCGTATTCATGCCGCCTTTGGTTCGGCCAATCAGACGCGCACGCCCCCCTTTTTGACGCCCAGGCTGGACGCCGTACCATGGGCCTTCAAATGAGTTGCGTCGATCATCACGGTCGTCTCCTCACCGTGCTCGGCCGCCAACCCCGCCATGATCCGGGCGAAGACACCCCTGTCGCTCCAACGCTTCCAGCGGTTGTAGAGCGTCTTGTGCGGGCCGTATTCCCTTGGTGCATCTCGCCACCGCAAGCCATTGCGATTGACGAAGATAATCCCGCTCAAGACACGCCGGTCATCAACCCTGGGCTTGCCGTGCGACTTGGGAAAGTAAGGCTCCAGACGCGCCATCTGCCCATCGCTCAACCAGAAAAGATCAGACATGTTCACCGCTCGTTTTCGAACGGTGAATCACGCTCGCACAACCAAATCAATGGGTCCTGACCCTAGTGAAGGGTCGGGCCGCCGGATGAAAGTTGGGCGGCCACGGCATCGGCCAGCTCGGACAGGGTGAAGGGCTTGGACAGGAAGCTGGCGCCCGCGACGGGAACCTGGCCGTCCACGAACACGTCCTCGGTATAGCCCGACATGAAGATGACCTTGGCCGCGCGATGCGTCTCGCGCGCCTTGCGGACCCAGGCGGGGCCGTCCATTCCCGGCATCACGACATCCGTGACGAAGATGTCCACGGCGCGCGACTGTTCCTCCAGCGCCTTCAGCGCCTCTTCGCCGGTCGCGGCCTCGATCACGTCATAGCCCTTCAGCCGCAATGCGCGCGCGGCGAAGGCGCGGACGGGGGCCTCGTCCTCGACCAGCAGCACGGTGGCGCGTTCGGCCTGCCGGACCTGCGGCGCGGGTCTTGGGGCGACGGCCTCGGGAATGACGGCCTCGTTCGCGGGGAAATAGATCGAGAAGGTCGTGCCCTTCCCCATCGCGCTGTCGCAGAAGATGTATCCCCCGGTCTGCTTGACGATCCCGTATGCGGTGGACAGGCCCAGGCCCGTCCCCTCGCCGATGCGCTTGGTGGTGAAGAAGGGCTCGAAGATCTTGGCGAGATGCTCGGGTGCGATGCCGGTTCCCTCATCGCGCACGACGATGCGGACGTAATCGCCCGGCGGCATGGCGACATCGTCGCGCTGCACCGTGTCGGACATGGCGGCATTTTCGGCCCGGACCGAGATCTGGCCACCATCGGGCATCGCATCCCGCGCGTTCACCACGAGGTTCATGATCACCTGTTCCAGCTGGCGCTTGTCGGCGCGGACGGCCCGCAGCGCGGGGTCGTAGGTGATCGCAAGGCCGACCTTCTCACCAACCAGGCGGTTCAGCAGATGCGTCAGATCGGCCAGCGTCTCGCGCAGGTTCAGCACCTCCAGCCGCAATGTCTGCTTGCGGGAAAAGGCCAGCAGCTGCCCGACCAGCGCCGCCGCGCGATTGGCGTTCTGGCTGATCTGGTCGAGGTCGGCGTAATCCGGGTCGCATTCGTCGCGCCGCAGCATCAGAAGGTCGCAATGCCCGCTGATCGCCGTCAGAAGGTTGTTGAAGTCATGCGCGACACCTCCGGCCAACTGGCCGATGGCCTGCATCTTCTGGCTTTGCGCGAACTGCGCCTCGAGCGTCTTCAGCGCGCTTGCATCGGTCATCACCGCCGTCAGGCGATCGGCGCGTGCGGCATCGCGCGCAAGCGAGATCTGGAAGTGCCGCTCTCGCAGCTCGGGGCCGCGGCCTTCGGGGTGGCGCAGGCGCAACATCTCGGTCGTGTTCACGACACGCCCGGCCGCGACATCCGCGATCCATTCCGTCACGGGCCGTCCGGGGCCGTCGAGGATCGTGGCGATGCTGCGATCGGCGCATTCGGTGCGCCCGTCCAGAAGGTCGCGCGCGCTGCGGTTCGCGCGAAGGATCGTGCCGTCCGCGACCAGTCGCAGCAAGGCGACGGGGATGGCCTCGAACTCGTCCGCAGACTCGGCCTCGAGGCTCATCGCGATGTCGATGACGGCAGGCTCGCTGCCGTTGGCCTGAAGCGTCCAGATCTGCAGCGGCGCGTCGGGAAGGCTGCCCAGCACCAGCGTCTCGTCGGGGCCGACCGACAGCTCGGCCGTGCCATAGCGCCATGCGCGGGCGATCAGGTCGTCGATATCACCCTGCGCATCGGCGCGACGGCGCGTGAACAGCCCCGCGATGGGGCGTCCGGTGTGATCCTCGAACGCGTGACGCGCGGCGCGGTTCTGGAACAGGACCAGCCCGTCGGGATCGCAGACCCAGACGGGTTCGTCGGTCGCCGCCACCTCTCCCCGGATCGCCTTCAGCGCGCGCCTGGACGCGATGCCCCGCATCGCCTGCTGCAACGACAGCGCGCCGCCCAGAAGATACCACGCGACCGCCACGCTGGCCCCGATCACCGCCGAGCGTCCAAGCGCGGCCTCGGGCGCGACCATCAGCAGGCCCGCCCCCACCGCCATCGGCGCCAGCAGCAGCGGCATTGCGGTCATCGTCGCGTTGCGCGACATCCGCAGATGACGGTCCAGAAAGCCCATGCGATTCGCCCCTCGATCCTTCGGCAGGGGCCAGGATGACCGCAAAGCGGTTAATGTGCGGTTAATCGCGGTCAGTCGCATCGCATCAGCGCGACGAAGAACCCGTCCCCGGCATCCAGCGGGGTCATCAGCCGACGGGTCTGCAGCGTGAACCGCGGATGGCGGGCCAGGAACGCCTCGACCTGCGCGTCGTTCTCGTCCCGCAGGACGGAACAGGTCATGTAGGCCAGGTGGCCGCCGAGCTTCACCAGCCCCGCCACCCGGTCGAGGATTTCGGCCTGAAGGGCAAGCAGCCCCTGCAGGCCGTCCTCGTCCAGCCTCCATTTCGCATCTGGCCCCCGACGCCACGTGCCGCTGCCCGAACAGGGCACATCGGCGACCAGCAGATCGACGGGGTCGCGCGGCGCCTCGACCACGCGGATCCGGGCATGCGCACGGGCCGCACGCGCGGGCAGATCGCCCAGGCGGGCGGGCGAGGCGTCATGCGCAAGGTAGCGCGCATCAGGTTCGCGCGCGGCGAGGGCAAGCGACTTGCCGCCCCCGCCCGCGCAGAAATCCAGCACCGTGTCGCCCGCCTTCAGCGGCAGCATTGCGCAGGCGACCTGCGGCGACAGGTCCTGCAGTTCGACCAGACCGTCCTTGTAGGGCGCGCTCTGACCCAGCTTGCGTTCGTTGCGGGTGATGCGCAGGGCGGTGGGCAGGTCGGGATGCGGCGCGGTCTCGATCCCGGCCTCGGCCAGCGCCGCCATCGCGGCATCCGGCGTGGCGCGCTGCGGATTGACGCGCAGCCAGACCGGCGCGCGTTCGGTCATGGCACGCGCGACAGGGGCGGCGTCGGAACCAAGCGCCTCGTTCCAGCGCGGGCGCAGCCAGTTGGGCAGGTCGTCCGGCAGATCGGCGGGCGCGACATGCGCGGCCTCGTGATCGGACAGGGCGGCGGGGGCGTGCCCCTCGCCCGTGAAGATCGCGGCGGGGTCCGCGTCTTCGGCGCGAAGATGGCCGATCATCAGCCCCCGCCCCGTAAGCGCGCCCCCAAGCGCGGCAAGGCTGTCGCGACGGCGCAGCGCGCCGAAGACCAGGTCGCGCAGCGCGGCACGGTCCCCGGACCCCGCAAACCGGCTGGCGCGCGACCAGCGCAGCAGCGCGGCCTCGGCGGGGGTGCCTTCCAGGATGCGGTCGAGAATATCGGCTGCGGCGGCGATGCGGGCGGCGGGGGTCATGGCAGGCCTTCAGGTCTTGGGGCGTCGTGGCAGAAGCGCGCCGCTGATCAGCAATGGCAATCCCGCCCCCACGCCAAGCACCAGCCCCGCAAGGCGCTGATCCAGCATGACCGGCAGACCCCAGATCGCGGCGCCTTCGATATGATGGGGATAGAGGATATCGCCCGCCGAAAGCAATGCGGCACCGATGGCGACCAGTGTCGCCCCAAGCGCGATCATGGGCAGGCGCGCGGGCCCCCGCCCCCAGAAGCACCACGCGGCCAGCAGGACGATGATCGCAGGCAGCGAGGGCGCATGGAACCACGCAAGCTCGGCCAGGCGGGGGACATGCGCGGCCACGACCGCCAGCGGCAGAAGCGGCCAGGCGACCGCGTCGGGACGCGCCGCGGCCATCGCAGGCCCCGCCAGCAGCATCGCCACCAGCAGCTGCGCCGCCTGCCCCGCAGCCAGCATCCGCCCGAGACCCGACAGCGGCGAGACCAGCACCACCGCCGCCAGAAGCACCGCGACCGGCGACCGGCGCAGGAACACCGCCAGCGCCAGGACCAGAAGCCACGCCGCAGGATCGGCGCTGAAACCGCGCCAGGGCGCATCGGGTGTGGGAAGATCGAACAGCATGACCGTCTTTGACCAGCGCGATCACGCTCATGCAAGCGTGAAGCCGCGAATGTCGACAACGGGGCCGCGAATGGTGAAACTGCGTGCTGCCGCACCTGCATCCACGGAGAACCGATGACCGACGCACCCCCGACCGGCCCCATGACCGGCCGGCCGCATGACGCGCCGCCAGCCACGCAGCACGGAACCCAGGGCGACCGCTATGCCCGGGAACTGGAGCGCCATCTCGACTGGCTCGACACCTTCACCTCGACCGCGCTCGGGGTGCTGGCATCGGCCTCGGGGATATATACCTATCTGGGGGTCAGGTCGCTTCTGGATCAGCCGGGCATCTGGACCACCTTCGCGGCGCTGGCCTATTCCATCGCGGTGTCGGTCGGGATCTTCGTGTTCTGGTCCTATCTGCTGCGGCTGCTGCCCGCGATGCGCAGCGCGGCATCGCGGATGGGTCTGCTGCTGGCAATGTGTCTGGGCTGCGTGGCGATCGTCGCGATGTCGTCCTGGCTGAACGCCGCGGCCCTTGCGGGCGGTGCCGCGGTCGAAACGCACATGGCGAACACGGTGCAATCCTATCAGTCCTCGCTGGAGCGCGCGCACGCGAACGCCGTCGCGGGGCAGGCCCTGTCGCGCGACGTGGCCCGCGTGCGCCAAAGCTTCGACGACCTGTCCGCGCAAGAGGAAGGCGGCACGCTGTCGGGCTTCCAGGGGCGCGGCGCGGTCTTTCGCGTGCTGACCCAGAAGGGGGCCGAGCTGACGGCCCTCGAAACCCAGCTGATCGAGGCCGAGGGCCCGATCGAGGACACCTTCGCCCAAGGCAACGCCGTCCTGTCGCGAATGCGCGGCATCGCCGTCGGCGCGGGCCCGCTCGAGGATCGGACCGTCCAGTTCTCGGAGGATGCGGTCGAGCTTGCAGGAATGATCACCCGCCTGCGGCAGCTGAACCCCGCGCCGCTGGTCACGCGGGCGGCGCAGGACCTGTCGGAATCCGCGATCCTGCCCGAACTGGACGGCAGCACCGAAGGGATCCGGCAGGGGCAGTCCAGCACCATCGCCTCGGTCTTGGGGCTGGTCGATCAGCGCGCCCGCACCCTGGGCCAGGCCGCGTCCGAGGTCGAGGCCCTGCCCCAACCCGACGAGGCCGTCTATACCCCCATGTCGGGGGCGGATGCCGTCATCGTCTATGCCCGCAACTTCGTGCCTGCATGGGCGGGCGCCATATCCATCGACCTGCTGCCTGCCGTCCTGGTCTTCATCATGGTCGTCGTGCAGGCCGCGATCCGGTCGGGGCGCGGGCTGCATCACACGGACGACCGCATGACCGTGGGCGAATTGCGCGCCGCGCTGGCGGCATCGGAACTGCTGCGCGAACACGATGCGGCGCAGGCGCGGCGGGACTGAGGGGATGCGACTGTTCTCCTCTCCTCAATCCGCGATCCGGTCGGTCCTGATCGCGCAGGTCGTGCTGGGCGTGGCCATCGTGGCCATCGATCTGCGCGACGATCCGGGCAATGCCGCGCCGGGCCTGTTCACCCCGCAGGAAGGCCCGTCGGTCCGCCCCTATCGCCCCGACCTGCGCCCCGCCGAACCGGGCGCGCCCGCGATGCGTCCCATGCCCAAGCAGCTGGAATTCACCGAAACCGACGACGCCATCGTGATCGAGGGCCAGATCGCCGTGGGCGATGCCGACCGCTTTGCCGAATGGCTGGACGAAACCCGCCCCGCCGCGTCCGAGGTGTCGCTGGACAGTTCCGGCGGTTCGGTCGCGGATGCGCTGGCCATCGGGCGCACCATCCGGGGCGCGGGATACGACACGCGGATCGCGCAGGGCTCGGTCTGCATGTCGGCCTGCCCCTACATGCTGGCGGGCGGGACGGAACGCCGCGCGGACGAGGGGTCGACCGTGGGGGTGCACCAGCACTACTTCGGCAAGAACGCGATCCTGCCCGCCTTCATGGCCGTCAGCGACGTGCAGCGCGCGCAGGCCAGCGTCATGGACTATCTGACCGAGATGGGCGTCGATCTGCGCATGATGATCCCCGCCCTGCGCACCGCCCCCGAGGATATCAGCGTCCTGTCGCCCCAGCAGATGCAGGAATGGTCGCTGACCTTCGCGCCCGACGCATAGCTGCCATTCGGCCCACCCGGGTTGCGGCCCGCGCCATGCTTCATTAGCTGACTAACGAACCGAAACGTTAGCCAGCTAATGACATGACCGATACAAGCATCATCGACTCTCTTCTGGCAGTGATGCGCGACCTGCGCCGGCATTTCGACGAGGCCGCGCGCGACATGGGCCTGACCATGGCCCGCGCCAAGATCATCACCACGCTGCACCGCGAACAGGGCATGACCCAGACCGCGCTGGCCGCGCAGCTGGGCATCGAGACGCCCACGCTGAAGCGGCAGCTGGACGGGCTGGCCGCCGACGGCTTCATCGAACGCCGCCCGATCGAGGGGGACGCCCGCAAGAACGCGGTGTTCCTGACCGACAAGGGCCAGGGCAGCCAGATCGTCGCCTTCAGCACGGCGATGCGCCAGGACGTGATCGCGGACATCCCCGAGGACGACCTGACCACCGCCCGCCATGTCCTGGACGCCATCGCCGCGAACATTGCACGGCGGTCGTCATGAGCCAGACCCCCGCAGCACATCCCCCACTGCCCGTCCCGCAGGCGCTGGCCTACATGGCCGCCGCCGCGCTGCTGGCGATCACGCAGGGGCTGGATCAGGGCTTCCTGATCACGAACATCCCCAGCTTCGCGGGCGAGCTGGGCGTCACGACCACCGATGCCAGCTGGCTGCTGATCGCCTACATGGTTCCGCGCGCGGCGCTGCCGCTGATGCTGATCAAGCTGCGCACGCAATACGGGCTGCGCCGCTTTGCCGAATGGGGCATCGCGATCCACGTCGTGGTGGCCTTCGCGGTGCTCTGGGTCAGCGACATGCGCTCGGCCGTGGTGCTGCACTTCCTTGCGGGTGCCGCAGCGGCGCCGCTTTCGACGCTGGCCTTCCTCTACATGCTGGAACCGCTGGAGCAGTCGTGGAAGATGCGACTGGGCATGCCGCTTGTCATGGCGCTGATCATGTCGGGGACCAGCATCGCCTGGATCGTGTCGCCCCGGCTGATCGGCGACGGAGGGCTGGAATGGATCCACCTGACATCGCTCGGGCTGTCGATGGCGTCGCTGGCGCTGGTCTTCCTGCTGCCGCTGCGCCCCGTGCCGCACATGAAGGTCATCAAGGCGATGGACCTCGTCAGCTTCGTGCTGCTGGGCACGGGTTTTGCGGGGATCGTCACCGGCTTCGTCATGGGCCCGGCCCATTACTGGTCCGAGCCGTGGATCATCTGGACCCTTGCCGTGGCCGTCGCATCCCTTGCCGCGGGCGCGATGATCGAACTGAACCGCGAGGCCCCGCTGCTGGACATCCGCTGGCTGTTCAGCCCCGCGATCCTGCACCTGACCGGCGCGTTGCTGCTGCTGCGCCTGCTGCTGTCCGAACAAAGCTCGGGCGCGCCGCGCATGTTCCAGGTCCTGGGGCTGCAGGGCGAACAGATGGGCACCATGTTCGGCATCATCGTCGCGGGCACCGTCCTCGGGGCACTGGCCTGCGTGGCATGGATGCGCCCCGACCGCGTGGCGAAGTTCCACCTAGTCGCGCTGCTGATCATCGCAGCCGGGGCGTGGATGGACACCCATTCGACCGTCCTGACGCGGCCCCACCAGATGCTGATCAGCCAGGGGCTGATCGCCTTTGCTGGCATGGTCTTCATGGTTCCCGCGATGATGGCGGGGCTGCTGACGGCGCTTGCCCGCGGGCCGCAATACCTGCTGTCCTTCATCATCGTCTTCATCTCGACCCAGAGCCTTGGCAGCGTCATCGGCTCGGGGCTGTTCTCGACCCTCATCACCCATCGTCAGGCGGCGCATTACCAGGCGCTGACCGAACAGCTTGCCATCGGCGACACCCAGACCGCGAACGCCATCGCAACGCGTATGGCGCAGTTGCAGCCGGGGCTGACCGACGCCACCGCAAGGCAGGCGCAGGCCGTGGCCCAGATCGCGCAGGACGCGGCGCAGCAGGCCACGGTGATGGCCTATGACGATGCCTATACCCTCATCTTCCTTGCGGCCTCGCTGGCGGCCTTCGCGCTGGTGATGCACCTGCTGCGCGACCGCATCGCGAAATGGCTGACGCCCGCCGCGCCGGAACAGGAACATATCGGATCCGCGACATGACCAAGACCAAGCTTCTTCCGACCCTCATCGCAATGCTTATCGGTGCGGCAGGCGTGGCGCTGCTGCTGTTCGCCTGGCATCTGCCGCCCTTCCACCCCTCGGCCCCCACGACCGAGAACGCCTATATCCGCGGCAAGGTCACCACGATCTCTCCTCAGCTGTCGGGATATGTCAGCGCGGTCGAGGCGACGGATTTCCAGGCGGTCTCGAAGGGGGACGTGATCGCCCGCATCGACGACCGCATCTTCCGCCAGAAGCTGGCCCAGGCCGAGGCCCAGCTGGAGGCCGCGCGCGCCGCGCTGCAGGTCGGCCGCCAGGGCGTCGCCTCGGCCGAGGCCGCCCGCCGCGCCGCCGAGGCCGGCGTCGCATCCGCGCGCGCCGCCCAGGCGAACGCGCAATCGGAATGGGACCGCGCGAACCGGCTGCAGGATCGTGGCGTCGCCTCGCAATCGACCGCCGACCAGGCACGGCAGGCGCTGGATCAGGCCGACGCCGCCGTCACCCAGGCCGAGGCCCAGCTGGACGTGCAGTCCGAGGCCATCGCCTCCGCCAAGGTGGCGCTGTCCTCGCGCGAAGCCGACATCGCCTCGGCCGAGGCATCGGTGGAGCTGGCCCGGATCGACCTGGAGAACACCGTGATCCGCGCGCAGGACGATGGTCGCCTTGGCGCGCTGTCGGTGCGCGTGGGGCAATACGTGACGCCGGGCACCTCGCTGGTGGCCGAGGTGGGGTCGGACCTGTGGATCATCGCGAATTTCCGCGAGACGGAACTGGTGGGAATGAAACCCGGCGATCCGGTCGATTTCACGGTGGACGCGATCCCGGGTGCCGACTTCACCGGACAGGTCGAGGCGTTCTCGCCCGCCACGGCGTCCGAGTTCAGCCTGCTGTCGGGATCGAACGCGACGGGGAACTTCACCAAGATCGCCCAGCGGCTGCCGGTCCGCATCGCCATCTCGCCCGACCAGCAGCAGGCCGCGCAACTGGCCCCGGGCCTGTCGGTCGTGGTCAGGGTCGGGGGCTGAGCGCCCCCGACGCGCGGAACCGCAACAGCCGCAGCGCATTCGCGGTGACCAGCACCGTCGCGCCGGTATCGGCCAGGATCGCGATCCAGAGGCCGGTCACCCCGGCGATGGTGGTCACCAGGAACAGCGCCTTCAATCCCAGCGCGATGGCGACGTTCTGACGGATGTTCCCCATCGTCGCACGGGCAAGCCGCATCAACCCTACGACATCGCCCACCCTGTCGCGCAGGATCGCGCCATGTGCCGTCTCCAGCGCGACATCGGTCCCCGAGCCCATCGCGATCCCCACATGCGCCGAGGCCAGCGCGGGCGCATCGTTGATCCCGTCCCCCACCATCATCGCGTGACCGTCGAGTGCCAGGTCGCGCATCGCATCGACCTTGTCGGCAGGCAGCAACCCCGCGCGATGAACGATCCCCAGCGCCCCGGCGATGGTCGCGGCCGTCCGCTCGTTGTCCCCCGTCAGCATCACGGGAACGACCCCCAGCGCGCGCAGATCGCGGATCGCCTGCACGGCATCCGCTCGGGGCTCGTCCCGCAGGGCGATCAGCCCCATGACACGCTCCTGCCACAGCAGCACGACGGTCTTGCCCTCATCCTCCAGTACCTGGGTGCGCATGGCCCATTCCGGTGTCATCACCCCCCGCTCGGTCGCCAGCCGAACCGAGCCGATGGTGGTGCGCACCCCCTCCACCTCTGCCTCGGTCCCCATTCCGGGTATGGCGCACGCCGCCTGCGCACGGGGCAGCCTCTGCCCCTCTGCCTTCGCAAGGATCGCCCGTCCCAGCGGATGGCTTGCACCCTGTTCCACGGCAGCAGCCAGCGTCAGCAGCCTTGCGGTATCCTCTCCCTCGATATCGGTGACCACGGGCCGGCCTTCCGTCAGCGTCCCCGTCTTGTCGAAGGCGACATGGGTGATGCGGGCGACGTTCTCCATCACGGCGCCCCCCTTCATCAGCATCCCCTGCCTTGCCCCCGCCGCCATGCCCGAGGCGATGGATGCCGGGACCGAGATCACCAGCGCACAGGGACAGCCGATCAGCAGCAGCGTCAGCGCCCTGTAGGTCCAGTCGGTCCAACCCCCACCCAGCGCGAGGGGCGGGATCACCGCCACAAGGATCGCCAACCCCACGATCACCGGCATGTAGATGCGGCTGAACCGGTCGATGAAGCGTTCGGTCGGGGCGCGGGCGCTCTCGGCCTCCTGCACCAGCTTGACGATACGGGCGATGGTGTTGTCCGAGGGGTGACGGGTCACGCGGACCCGCAGCGCGGCATCGGCATTGATCGAGCCTGCGAAGACGTCCTCTCCCTCGGTCTTGGGCACCTGTCGGCTTTCCCCCGTGATCGGGCTTTCATCCACGCCCGAGCGTCCTTCGACGATCTGCCCATCCGCCGGTATCCTATCCCCCGGACGCACCAGCACCACCTGGCCGATGCGCAGGTGTGACGCAGGCACCTCGGTCGTGCCCTGCGGTCCCTCCAGCAGGGCGGTTCGCGGGATCAGGGCCGACAGCGCACGGATCCCGTCGCGAGCACGTCCGGCAGCGAACCCCTCCAGCAGTTCCCCGACCGCAAAGAGGAAGACGACAAGGGCGGCCTCTTCCTCGGCGCCGATGATCAATGCGCCCCCTGCGGCGATGCTCATCAGCATCTCGATGGTGAAGGGCATACCGATCCGTGCCATGCGCCATGCCTTGCGGGCGACGGGCGCGACACCCAGCAGCGTGGCGGCGACGAAGGCCCAGCGGGACCACGCCTGATCCGTCACCGCGCCGACGCCCCATGCGATGACCAGAAGCGCACCGGTCACCAGTACCAGCCGCCCCTTGGGGCCACGATACCAGGCGGTCTCGCCCGGTGGGTCATCCGCATCCCCCGGCATGACGAAGCCCGCATCCGGTCCCCCCGACATATCCGGGTCGTGGATGCCGAAGCCGATCCCCCTGACCGCGCTTTCGACCGCATCCGGGCTGCCGCTTTCGTCCAGCCGCAGGCTCAGCCGTTCGGCCATAAGCGTCACCTCGACCTCGGACACGCCGGGCAGCCGTTCGACCGCGCCCCGCAGCTTGGCCGCGCAGGACCCGCAATCCATCCCCGTCACGCGCCATTCCCGCAGATCGCCACCCATAGCCATCGGACCCCCAGTCGCCAAGAATTGCAGATGGTGTAGCCTAGCCCCCTGCCGCAGCGGATGCGACCCCGTGGCGCGGGCATGAAAAAGCCCCGCGGACCTGATGGTCGCGGGGCCGGTTCGTCACGCAGGCGCAGGCATCAGCCCATGCGATAGTTCGGGCTCTCGCGCGTGATCTGCACGTCGTGCACGTGGCTTTCCTTCAGGCCCGCATTGGTGATGCGGACGAACTCGCAGCCCTTGCGCATCTCGGGGACCGTGGCGCAGCCGGTATAGCCCATCGCCGCGCGCAGACCGCCGACCAGCTGATGGATCACGTTGCCCGCCGGACCCTTGTAGGGGACCTGGCCCTCGATGCCTTCGGGCACCAGCTTGTCGGTCGCCGCGTCCTTCTGGAAGTAGCGGTCGGCCGAGCCGCGCGCCATCGCGCCCAGCGAGCCCATCCCGCGATAGGACTTGAAGCTGCGGCCCTGGTACAGGATCACCTCGCCGGGGCTTTCATCGGTGCCCGCGATGGCGCTGCCGACCATGGCGCAGCTTGCACCGGCGGCGATGGCCTTGGCGAAATCGCCCGACAGCTTGATCCCGCCATCGGCGATGATGGGCGTGTCGCCTGCAGCGGCGGATGCGTCCATGATCGCGGTCAGCTGCGGAACGCCGACACCCGCCACGACGCGCGTGGTGCAGATCGAGCCGGGGCCGATGCCGACCTTCACCGCATCGGCGCCTGCACCGATCAGGGCGCGGGTCGCCTCGGCGGTGGCGACGTTGCCTGCGACGACCTGCGCAGTGCTGCTATAGGCCTTCACGCGCTCGACCGCCTTGGCGACGCCTGCGGAATGGCCATGCGCGGTGTCGATCACCACCATGTCCACGCCCGCATCGATCAGCGCGCAGCTGCGCTCGAAGCCCTCGTCGCCCACGGTGGATGCGGCGGCGACGCGCAGGCGGCCCAGGTCGTCCTTGCAGGCCAGCGGGTTCAGCACGGCCTTCTCGGTGTCCTTCAGCGTCAGCAGGCCGGTCAGCTTGCCCGACCCGTCGGTCACCAGCAGCTTCTCGATCCGGCGGGCCTTCATCAGGTCGATGGCCTCCTGCCGGTCGGCGGGCTCTTGCAGGATGGCAAGACGGTCGCCGGTCATCATGGCGCTGACCGGGGTGCGGTCGTCGCTGGCAAAGCGCATGTCGCGGTTCGTGACGATGCCCACCACGCGCCCCTCGGCATCCACCACGGGGAAGCCGGTGACGTTGAAGCGGTCCTGAAGCGCCTTCGCATCGGCCAGGGTCTGGTCGGCGCGCAGGGTGATCGGGTTGTAGACGATCCCGCTCTCGAAGCGCTTGACGCGGCGGACCTCGTTGGCCTGCTGCTCGGTCGTCAGGTTGCGGTGGATAACGCCGATGCCGCCCGACTGGGCCATGGCGATGGCCATCCGGCTTTCGGTGACGGTATCCATCGCCGAGGACAGAAGCGGGATGTTCATCCGGATGGAACGGGTGACATGCGTGGTCACATCGGCCGTGGACGGCATGACCGTCGAGGCTGCGGGAACCAGAAGCACGTCGTCGAAAGTGAGAGCCTCACGAATCTGCATGGGGGTATCCTTGCGGCAAGATCGTTTGGCAGTTCCCCTTTTCATGGGATGCCGGGTTTGTCCACCCTTCACACCGCGCAAAAGCGCAGTTGCAGAAATGAAACTTGGCCCGCAATTGCATGACCATAACGTCACGTAAGCTCGACAGGGCAATTGATCGGTAACATGTTTGGCATAATCCTGTGATCCAGGGCGTTCGCGTCCATAGGGAGGAATGAACATGAAGATTGCACTGACAGGTGTCGCGGCCCTGCTTGTGGGCGCCTCACCGCTGCTGGCGGGCGGGATCGAACGCGCCCCCCAATCACTTTCGGCACTGTTCGAGGAGGGGAACTATGTCGAGCTGAGCTTCGGCGGCGTGGACCCCTCGGTCGACGGGACCGACGTAGCGATCCCCGGCCTCTATCCGGGCGGCACGGCCACGGGCGACGTGGCGCAGGGCTACGGCTTTACCGGCCTTGCCTACAAGCACCAGTTCACCGAGGCGTTCTCGGGTGCGATCATCGTCGAACAGCCCTTCGGCGCCGACATCCGCTATCCCAGTGCGATCGATGGCGGCACGCCCCTGCTGGGCGGCACCTTCGCGCAGGTGGACAGCACGACCTTCACCGCGCTCGGCCGCTACAAGATGCCGAACCAGTTCTCGGTCCATGGCGGCATCCGCGGATCGCGCGCCAGCGGCGAGGTGGGGCTGAGCGGCCTCGCCTACGGTCCCGTCTCGGGTTACAACGTGGAACTGGACGACGACACCGCCATCGGCTGGGTCGCAGGCGTCGCATGGGAGAAACCCGAGATCGCTGCACGCGTCTCGCTGACCTACAACTCCGAGGTCGAGCACGATTTCGACACGGTCGAGACCGGCCCGCTGATCGATCCCGACGGTGCCGGCCCGCTGCCCGACCTGCCGCTGCTGGCGGGCGACTCGGTCACCACGGTCAAGACGCCGCAGAGCTGGAACCTGGAATTCCAGACGGGCGTCGCGCCCGACACGCTGGTCTTCGGCTCGGTCCGGTGGGTGGACTGGTCTGAATTCCGCGTCGATCCGGCGAACTTCGTGAACGTCACGGGCGGCGGGCTGGTCGAACTGGAGGATACGACCACCTACACGCTTGGCGTCGCACGCAAGTTCAACGAGACCTGGTCCGGCTCGGCCTCGTTCACCTTCGAGAAGGCGGGCGACGACCTCGTGTCGCCGCTGGCACCGACGAACGGCCGCAAGGGGATCACGCTTGCCGCGATCTACAACCAGGGGCCGATGCGCATCACGACCGGCGTGAACTATACCAGGGTCGGCGACGCGATGCCCGAAACCGGCACGCCCGACACCGCCCGCGCCGACATGCGCGACAACGATGCCTGGGGCGTCGGCGTGCGGATCGGCTACCGCTTCTGACAGCGGCACGGATCGCAGTGACGGCCCCGCCCAGCGCGGGGCCGTTTTCCGTTTGCCGCCTCGGGTCTTTCAAAACGCCCCGCGGGCCGCTACCTAGATCACCGATCTGACAGAGGAAGCCCCGCATGATCTATCGCAGCGCCGAGGAATGGCGGAACGCCCAGTCCAAGCGGATCGTGCTGTTCGGCATGTCGGGCCTGGGCAAGACCTATCTTGCGACGATGCTGCGCCAGACCGGGGACTGGTTCCACTACTCGGTCGATTACCGGATCGGCACCCGCTACATGGGCGAATACATCGCCGACAACTTCAAGCGCGAGGCGATGCGCGTACCGCTGCTGCGCGAGCTGCTGATGTCCGACAGCGTCTACATCGCCAGCAACATCACTTTCGAGAACCTCGCGCCGCTGTCCACCTATCTGGGCAAGCCCGGCAGCCAGAGCCGCGGCGGGCTGGATTTCGACGAATACCGCCGCCGCCAGAACCAGCATCAGCGCGCCGAGATCGCGGCCCTGCTGGACACGCGCCATTTCGTCGAACGCGCCGACGACATCTATCGCATCCCGCATTTCGTCTGCGACAGCGGCGGATCCATCTGCGAGGTCGTGGACCCAACCGATCCCGACGATCCCGTTCTGCAGGCCCTATCGCGCGACCTGCTGATGGTCTGGATCGAGGGGTCGGACGCCCATACCGCCGAGCTGGTGCGCCGCTTCGACCGCGCGCCCAAGCCCATGTATTACCAGCCCCAGTTCCTGGAACGCGCCTGGGTCGCCTATCGCGTCGAAAGGGGGCTGGACGAACACGAGGTCAATCCCGACGACTTCATCCGCTGGACCTATGCCCGCGCGTTGGCGCATCGCCAGCCGCGCTATGCCGCGATGGCGAAGCTGGGCGTGACGGTCAAGGCCGAGGAAGTGGCCGAGATCCGCAGCCCCCAGGATTTCGACGACCTGATCGCGCTGGCGATCGCCCGCAAGGAAAGCTGACATGCCCATCACGCTGAACGAGAACCTTCCCGCCTATCGCATCCTGTCGGACGAGGGGGTGATGGTGATGTCGCCGGGGCGTGCGGCCACCCAGGACATCCGGCCCCTGCGCATCGGGCTGCTGAACCTGATGCCCAAGAAGATCCAGACCGAGAACCAGTTCGCGCGCGTCATCGGCGCCACGCCCCTGCAGATCGACTTCCAGCTGATCCGCATGTCGGACCACGAAAGCCGCAACACCGCCGCCGACCACATGGAGAGCTTCTATCGCCCCTTCCGCGATGTCGAGGCCACGGGCGAGAAGTTCGACGGGCTGGTCATCACCGGCGCCCCGATCGAGCAGCTGCCCTTCGCGGACGTGACCTATTGGGACGAGCTGGAACGCGTCTTCGCCTGGACCCAGACCCATGTCCATTCCACCTTCGGCGTCTGCTGGGGGGGCATGGCGATGGCCTGGCATTTCCACCGGCTGGAAAAGCACCTGCTGGACGCCAAGGCCTTCGGCTGCTTCCGCCACCAGAACCTGCAACCGGCATCCCCCTATCTGCGCGGCTTCTCGGACGATGTGCTGGTCCCCGTCAGCCGCTGGACCGAGATCCGGCAAGAGGATGTCGACGCCCGCCCTGACCTGACGACCCTGCTGGCCAGCCCAGAGGTCGGCCCCTGCCTGCTGTCGGACCCGAAGCACCGCGCGCTCTATGTCTTCAACCATTTCGAATATGACAGCACGACGCTGAAGGACGAATACGACCGCGACGTGCAGGCGGGCAAACCTATCGACGTCCCGCGCAACTACTATCCCGACGACGATCCGACGCGCACGCCCTCGAACCGGTGGCGCAGCCATGCGCATCTGCTCTACGGTAACTGGATCAACGAGATCTATCAGACGACCTGGTACGACATGAACCGCATCGGAGAGGGATAGGCCATGGTTCCGAAGGACATGCCCGACATGCCGCTTGTCGGCCGCATCGGCGATTATCTGCAGAACGACGCGCCCAAGGCGATCCGCAAGGCCGTCCAGGACGGCGACAAGGACGACATCCTGGACAAGGGCTATCCCTACGACGCCGAGATGTCCAAGGGCGACTACAACGACCACATGGACGCGCTGCAGGTGCAGCTGGTGCGCATGATGCATTGCGTGATCCATCGCGGCCAGCGCGTCGTCGTGCTGTTCGAGGGGCGCGATGCCGCCGGCAAGGGCGGCACGATCGAGCGTGTCCGCGAGAACCTCAATCCCCGCTCGTCCTATATCGTGGCGCTGCCCAAGCCGACCGAGCGTGAATCGACCCAGTGGTATTTCCAGCGCTATGTCGATCACCTGCCCGCCGCCGGAGAGATCGCCCTGTTCGACCGCAGCTGGTACAATCGCGGCGTGGTGGAACGAGTGTTCGACTTCTCGACCGAGCATCAGCGCAACGCCTTCTTCCGCCAGCTTCCGGGCTTCGAGCAGACGCTGGTCGATGACGGCGTGATCCTGGTCAAGCTGTGGCTGAACGTGGGCCGCGCCGAACAGCTGCGCCGCTTCCTTGCGCGCGAACAGGACCCGCTGAAGCAGTGGAAGCTGAGCCCCGTCGATGTCGAGGGGCTGGCCCGGTGGGACGAATACACCACCGCCATCCGCGACACGCTGAACCTGTCGCATTCGCCCATCGCCCCCTGGACGGTGATCCGGTCCGACGACAAGCGGCGCGCCCGCATCGCGGCCATCCAGACCATCCTTCACGCCGTCAATTACGCGGGCAAGGATGCCGATGCGATCGGCACGCCGGATCCCAAAATCACCGGCGGCCCCGAGATGCTGGACGACTAGTCGTTTTTCTTGCGCAGGCCAGAAGCGGCGGCTAGCGTTCGGGCAATCAACCCGAACCGAGAGGCCGGAAAAACATGCGCTTGCTGACCACCACCATCCTTGCGGCCTCGGCGGGCCTGCCGGCCTTCGCGGCCGATGGCGACCTGACGATCTTCGACTGGGCCGGCTTCGAGGTCCCCGAGATCTTCCAGGCCTATGTCGACCAGCATGGCGACAGCCCGACCTTCGCCTTCTATGGCGACGACGACGAGGCGTTCCAGAAGATGGCCTCGGGGTTCCGCGCGGACGCGGTGCATCCCTGCAGCCAGATGGTCGGCAAGTATCGCGACGCCGGCCTGATCGAGCCCTGGGACACCGACCGCATCCCGAATTTCGACAAGATCGCCCCGCGCTTCCTCGATTCCGAGGTGTTCAAGGACGATCAGGGCGTCTGGTTCATCCCGACCGACTGGGGCGCCACCGCCGTCGCCTATAACAGCGAGACCGTCCCGGCCGAGGATGTGGCCAGCCTGCAGGTCTTCACCGATCCGAAATACCAGGGCCGCACCTCGTTGCCCGACAGCGCGGACGATGTCTGGGCGCTGGCCTACCTGGCGACCGGCACGACGGACTGGACCGATGTCAGCGACGAACAGTTCCAGGCCGCCGCCGACTGGCTGCGCCAGGCGCATCAGAACGTCGCCGCATACTGGGCCGACCCGTCCGAACAGGCGCAGCTGATGGCCTCGGGCGCGGTGGACGTGGCATGGTCGTGGAACGACGGCGTCGTCTATCTGCAAGAGGACGACTATCCCGTCGGCTTCCAGCGCGAGGCCGAGGAAGGCTCCTCGACCTTCTTCTGCGGCTTCGTCAACGTGAAGGACGGCCCGGGCAGCGAGGACAAGCTGTACGATTTCATCAACGCATGGCTTGCCCCCGAGGCCGGTCAGGGCCTTCTGGACGCGATCGGCTATGGCCACACCTCGACCGAGGCGATGGCCACGATCGAGGATCAGCCCGCCGTCCAGGAGGGTCTGGCCGATATCGACGTGCCGGTCCTGGCCCAGACCCCGAACGACCCCGAGCAGCGCCAGCGCCAGCTGGCCGAGTTCGAGAAGATCAAGGCCGGCTTCTGATCCGACCGTCCGGGCGGCCCTTACATGAGGGCCGCTCATGATCTTCTGCAGAACTATGAATTTGCAGGCGGGTGGCTGGGGGCATATATCACGGGCTTCAAAGGAAAGGCCCCTGCATGTCCCTGCCCCGATCGCCCGCCTTCGATGCGCTGAACCGCGCCGCCGATGAACGCATCCTGATCCTCGACGGGGCGATGGGCACGCAGATCCAGGATCTGCACCTCTCCGAGGAAGATTATACCGGCCACGGGTCGGGCCATGTCTGCCGGCACCATTCCGAACATCCGCAGAAGGGCAACAACGACCTTCTGATCCTGACCCAGCCCGACGCGGTCGAGGACATCCACTACCGCTATGCCATCGCGGGCGCGGATATCGTAGAGACGAACACGTTTTCCTCCACCACCATCGCGCAGGCCGATTACGGGCTGGAGAACGCGATCGAGGATCTGAACGTCGAAGGCGCGCGCGTCGTGCGCCGCGCCCTGGACCGCGCCACTGCCGAGGACGGCAAGCCCCGTTTCGTCGCGGGCGCGCTTGGGCCGACGAACCGCACCGCGTCGATCAGCCCGGACGTGAACGATCCCGGCTTCCGCGCGATCACCTTCGACCAGCTGCGCATCGCCTATCTTCAGCAGGCGCGCGGGCTGATCAAGGGCGGGTCCGACATCCTGCTGATCGAGACGATCTTCGACACGCTGAACGCCAAGGCCGCGATCTTCGCCTGCCAGCAGGCGATGGAGGAGCACGGCCAGGCGATCCCGCTGATGATCTCGGGGACGATCACCGATGCATCAGGGCGCACGCTGTCGGGGCAGACCCCCACGGCGTTCTGGTATTCCGTGCGCCACGCGAACCCCTGGACGGTGGGCCTGAACTGCGCGCTTGGCGCCGCCGCCATGCGCCCCCACCTGGCCGAGATGGCGGGCGTCGCGGATACCCGCATCTGCGCCTATCCCAATGCCGGGCTGCCCAACGCCTTCGGCCAATACGACGAAGGCCCCGACGACACCGCCCGCCAGGTCGCCGAATTCGCGGCCGAGGGGCTGGTGAACGTCGTCGGCGGCTGCTGCGGCACCACCCCCGACCATATCCGCGCCATCGCCGACGCGGTCGCCGCCCACAGCCCGCGAAAGGTGCTTGCCCATGTCTGATCGCCTGCTTCGCCTCTCGGGCCTCGAACCCTTCACGCTGACCTCGGACATTCCGTTCGTGAATGTCGGCGAGCGCACCAACGTCACCGGCAGCGCGCGCTTCCGCAAGCTGATCAAGAACCGCGACTATGCCGCGGCGCTGGATGTCGCACGCGACCAGGTCGAAAACGGCGCGCAGATCATCGACATCAACATGGACGAGGGGCTGATCGACAGCCGCGCCGCCATGGTCGAGTTCCTGAACCTGCTGGCCGCCGAGCCCGACATCGCCCGCGTGCCGATCATGATCGACAGCTCCAAATGGGAGGTGATCGAGGCCGGCCTGCAATGCGTGCAGGGCAAGCCGGTCGTGAACTCGATCAGCATGAAGGAAGGGGTCGAGCAGTTCCGCCAGCAGGCGAAGCTGTGCCTTGCCTATGGGGCCGCCGTCGTCGTCATGGCCTTCGACGAACAGGGCCAGGCAGACACCGCCGCCCGCAAGATCGAGATCTGCAAGCGCGCCTATGACATCCTCGTGGACGAGGTTGGCTTCCCCCCCGAGGACATCATCTTCGACCCCAACATCTTTGCCGTCGCGACGGGCATCGAGGAGCATGACAATTACGGCGTCGATTTCATCGAGGCCACGGCTTGGATCAGGCAGAACCTGCCCCATGCGCATGTCTCGGGGGGGGTGTCGAACCTGTCCTTCAGCTTCCGCGGGAACGAACCCGTGCGCGAGGCGATGCACGCGGTGTTCCTCTATCACGCCATCCAGGCGGGGATGGACATGGGCATCGTCAATGCGGGTCAGCTGGCCGTCTATGACCAGATCGACCCCGAACTGCGCGAGGCCTGCGAGGATGTGGTCCTGAACCGTCGCCCCGACGGGACCGAGCGCCTGCTGGAGATCGCCGAGAAGTTCCGCGGCGACGGTGGCGGCCAGAAGCGCGAGAAGGACCTGTCCTGGCGCGAATGGCCCATCGAGAAGCGCCTGGAACACGCGCTGGTCAACGGCATCACCGAATATATCGAGGCCGACACCGAAGAGGCCCGCCAGGCCGCCGAACGCCCGCTACACGTCATCGAAGGCCCGCTGATGGCCGGGATGAACGTGGTGGGCGACCTGTTCGGCGCGGGCAAGATGTTCCTGCCGCAGGTGGTGAAATCGGCCCGCGTCATGAAACAGGCCGTCGCCGTCCTTCTGCCCTACATGGAGGAGGAGAAGCGTCAGGGCGGCAGCACCGAACGCGAAAGCGCGGGCAAGGTGCTGATGGCCACGGTCAAGGGCGACGTGCACGACATCGGCAAGAACATCGTGGGCGTCGTGCTGGCCTGCAACAATTTCGAGGTGATCGACCTTGGCGTCATGGTCCCCCCGCAGAAGATCCTTCAGGTCGCCCGCGACGAGAAGGTGGACATCATCGGCCTGTCCGGCCTGATCACGCCATCGCTGGACGAGATGGTCCATGTCGCGTCCGAGATGGAGCGCGAGGGCTTCGACATTCCGCTGCTGATCGGCGGCGCGACCACCTCGAAGATCCACACGGCGGTCAAGATCGCGCCCCGCTATGATCGCGGGCCCGCGGTCTATGTCACCGATGCCAGCCGCGCGGTGGGCGTGGCCTCGGCGCTGCTGTCGCCCTCGCAGAAGGACGGCTATGTCGCGGATCTGCGGGCGGAATACGCGCAGGTGGCCGACCGCCACGAACGGTCCGAGGCCGCGAAAAGCCGCCTGCCCCTGGCATCGGCGCGCGCGAACGCCATCGCGCTGGACTGGGCTGCCTACGATCCCGTCGCGCCCAGCTTCACCGGCACCCGCGTCATCGACGATTGGGACCTGGCCGAGATCGCGCGCTATATCGACTGGACGCCGTTCTTCCAGACCTGGGAACTGAAGGGCGTCTATCCCCGCATCCTGGACGACGAGAAGCAGGGCGAGGCCGCCCGCCAGCTGTTCGCCGAGGCGCAGGAGATGCTGGCCCGCATCATCGAGGGCCAGTGGTTCAAGCCCCGCGCCGTCGTGGGCTTCTGGCCCGCGAATGCCGTCGGCGACGACATCCGCCTGTTCACGGATGCCGACCGCAGCGAAACGCTGGCGACCCTGCACACGCTGCGCCAGCAGGTGACCAAGCGCAACGGTCGCCCGAATGTCGCGCTGTCGGATTTCGTGGCCCCCGAGGGGATCGCGGACCATGTGGGCGGCTTCGTCGTCACCGCCGGCCCCGAGGAATCCGAGATCGCGGCCCGCTATGAACGCGCGAACGACGATTACGGCGCGATCATGGTCAAGGCGCTGGCCGACCGCTTTGCCGAGGCCATGGCCGAGATGCTGCACGAACGCACGCGCCGCGACTACTGGGGCTATGCCAAGGACGAGACCTTCTCTCCTCAGGAGCTGATCGGCGAGCCCTATGCCGGCATCCGGCCCGCGCCCGGCTATCCGGCGCAGCCCGACCACACGGAAAAGGACACGCTGTTCCGCCTTCTGGACGCGACCGCCGCCACGGGGGTCGAGCTGACGGAAAGCATGGCGATGTGGCCGGGGTCCTCGGTCTCGGGGATCTACCTGGCGCATCCCGACGCCTATTACTTCGGCGTGGCCAAGATCGAAGAGGATCAGGCCCGCGACTATGCCGAACGCAAGGGCATGACCCTGGCCGAGGTCGAACGCTGGCTGGCGCCCGTGCTGAACTATGTCCCGGCCAAGGCGGGCGCCGCGGAAACCGACGCCGCCTGACGAAAAAGGCCCGCGCATCGCTGCGCGGGCCTTCTTGTTTCAGGCGTCAGGCGCCCGGATCCTCGCGCAGCATCTGCCGTCCAAGGATGTGGTCGGCGGCCTTCTCGCCCGTCATGATCGACGGGCCGTTCAGGTTGCCGTTCGTAATGCGCGGGAAGATCGAGCTGTCGGCCACGCGCAGCCCCTCGACCCCGATCACGCGCAGTTCCGGATCGACCACCGCCATCGGATCGTCCACCGCGCCCACGCGGGCGGTCCCGCAGGGGTGATAGGCCGATTCCGCATGCTCGCGGATGAAATCGTCGATCTCGGCATCGGTCTGCGCGTGGTCGCCGGGCTGGATCTCCTCGCCGCGATATTCGGCGAAGGCGGGCTGATCGAAGATCTTGCGCGTATGCCGGACGGCGGCGCGGAACTCGGCCCAGTCATCCTCGTGCGACATGTAGTTGAAGCGGATCTCGGGGGCCGCGTTCGGGTCGGCGCTTTTCAGGCGCACGGTGCCGCGCGACTTGGACCGCATCGGGCCGACATGCGCCTGGAACCCGTGCCCCTGCGCGGCGGCCTTGCCATCATAGCGGACGGCCAGCGGCAGGAAGTGGTACTGGATGTCCGGATAGGGCACATCCTCGGTCGAGCGGATGAAGCCGCAGCTCTCGAACTGGTTCGACGCGCCGAGGCCCGTCTTCTGCAGCAGCCACTCGATCCCCACGCGGCTTTTGCCCAGCAGGTTGTAATAGGTGTACAGCGTGACCGGCTTCAGCGACTTGTACTGCATGTAGACCTCGAGATGGTCCTGCAGGTTCGCGCCGACGCCCGGACGATCCGACAGCGTCTGGATGCCGTGTTCGGCCAGGTGGTCGGCAGGGCCGATCCCCGACAGCATCAGCAGCTTGGGCGTGTTGATCGAGCTGGCCGAGACGATCACCTCGCGCGAGGCGAGGACGGCCTTGACCTGGCCCTTCTGCTCGATCTCGACGCCGACGGCGCGCTTGCCCGCGAACAGGACGCGGCGCGCAAGGCCGCGCACGACCGTCAGCTTGCCCGATTTCTTGGCCGGACGCAGATAGGCATTGGCAGTGGACCAGCGGCGACCCTTCCAGATCGTCGCCTCCATCGGGCCGAAGCCCTCCTGCTGTTCGCCGTTGTAATCGTCGGTCCGAGGCCAGCCCGCCTGTTCGCCCGCCTCGATGAAGGTGTTGAACAGCGGGTTCTTGCGCTTGCCGCGCGACACGTGCAGCGGGCCGCTGTCACCGCGCCATTCCGAGGTCTGCGCCCCGGTCGGATCGCCGTGCCAGGTCTCCATCCGCTTGAAATAGGGCAGCACGCCGGCATAGTCCCAGCCCTCGGCCCCGCTTTCCTGCCAGTGCTCGTAATCCATGCGGTTGCCGCGCACGAAGACCATCCCGTTGATCGAGGACGATCCCCCCAGCACCTTGCCGCGCGGGGTCGCAAGACGGCGGTTCCCGAGACCCGGCTCGGGTTCCGAGCTGAAGCCCCAGTCGTAGCGCTCCATGTTCATCGGATAGGACAGCGCGCCCGGCATCTGGATGAAGGGGCCGATATCGCTGCCGCCGAACTCGATCAGGGTCACGGTGCGACCCGCCTCGGTCAGGCGATAGGCCAGCGCGCAGCCTGCGCTGCCGGCCCCGATGATGACGTAATCGGCGGTCGCCGCCGCCTTGGGCAGATCAGTAGGGTGCATCGACGCCTCCCATCCCGACATAGACGGATTTCAGCTGCGAGTAATGCTCGATCGCGGCGGCCGAGTTCTCGCGGCCCACGCCCGACATCTTGACGCCGCCGAAGGGCATCTGCACGGGCGTCAGGTTGTAGGTGTTGATCCAGCAGGTCCCGGCCTGCAGATTGCCGATGACGCGATGCGCGCGCGTCAGGTCCTGCGTGAAGACCCCTGCGGCCAGGCCGAAGCCCGTGTCGTTGGCACGGCGCACGACCTCTTCCTCGTCGAAGAAGGACAGCGTGGTCATCACCGGGCCGAAGATCTCGTCGCGGGCGATCTCCATGTCGTCGGTCGCATCGGCAAAGACGGTGGGCGGGATGAACGCGCCCTCGCCCGTGCCGCCGCAGACCATGCGCGCGCCGGCAGCCTCGGCCCCCTCGATCATGGCGCGGATCTTGGCGGTCTGGGCCGCATTGATCATCGGGCCGTGATTGGTGTCGGGGTCCAGCGGATCGCCCATGCGGATGTTGCGCACGCGTTCGACCAACCGGTCGAGGAAGCGCTGCTTGATGCCTTCCTGCAGGAAGACGCGCGTCCCGTTGGAGCAGATCTGACCCGAGCTGTAGAAGTTCGCCAGGATCGCCGCGCTGACGGCATCTTCCAGATTGGCGTCGTCGAAGACGATCAGGGGCGACTTGCCGCCCAGTTCCATCGTGACATGGCGCATCCCCTCGGCGGCGGCGGTATAGACCTTGCGCCCCGTGGGCACCGAACCGGTCAGCGACACCTTGGCGACATCGGGATTGGTGACCAGCGACGCGCCGACCTGGCCGCGGCCCTGCACGACGTTGTAGACACCGGCGGGAACGCCCGCCTCGATGAAGATCTCGGCCAACTTCAGCGCGCCCAGCGGCGTTTCCTCGGACGGCTTGTAGACCATGGAATTGCCCATCGCCAGCGCGGGCGCGGCCTTCCAGCAGGCGATCTGGCTGGGATAGTTCCAGGCACCGATGCCCGCACAGACGCCCAGCGGCTCTCGGCGGGTATAGGCCCAGTCCTGCCCCAGCGGGATCATCTGGCCCGTCACGGTCGCTGCAAGACCTGCGTAATACTCGAGCGCCTCGGCGCCCGAGGGCCAGTCGGCGACCAGCGTTTCCTGGATGGGCTTGCCGGTATCCAGCGTTTCAAGGCGCGCGAGCTCTTCGTTGCGCTTCTCGATGATGCGGACGGCACGCGACAGGATGCGACCGCGTTCGACCGGGGCCATCGCGGCCCATTCGACCTGCGCGCGGCGTGCGGATGCGCAGGCGCGTTCCACCTGCTCGGGCGATGCCTCGCGCAGGGTGGCGATGGTCTCGCCGGTGAAGGGATAGAGGACGGCCAGCTCGGGGCCTTCGCCCTCGACATATTCGCCGTCGATGAAAAGGCTGGCCTTGGGTTGTGCGGAAAGACTCATTTGAGGGTTTCCTCGAGATAGGACATGACGATGTTCATGGAGGCATCCGCGTCGGTCGGTCCCGGTGTCAGGACCGCGCGCAGGTAGACCCCGTCGATCAGCGCACCGAGCGTCTCGGCGGTGCGTTCAGGGTGATCGGTCAGGCCCCGCAGGGCGACGATCAGGTTCGAGCGCAGGCGACTGCGATAGATTTCCAGCAGACGGGCCGCATCCTTGTTGACGAAGGACAGGGCATAGAAGTTCAGCCAGGCGCTGACCGTTTCCCGCTGGAAGTTCTGGGGCGCAAAGCTGGCCTGCACGATGGCGTTGACGCGACCGCGCGGCCCGTGGCCGGGCAGCACCTCGCGCACGGACTGGCCATAGACGCGCAGGATGTAGCGCATCGCCGACAGGAAGATCTGTTCCTTCGACCCGAAATAGTGATGCGCAAGGGCGGGCGACATGCCGGCCCGTTTCGCGATCTGCGCCACGGTCACGTCGAGCGAGCCCGCACGACCGACTTCGTAGATGGCAGCATTGATCAGCGCTGCTTTTCGGATAGGCTCTGCGCCAAGTTTCGGCATTTCTGCACCACAAATCGTAAGATTTTCGTTGCTTTGCCGGGACAACATAGCGTTAATTGACTGACCAATCAAGAACAGGGAGCCAAAAATGACCCTTTCGCGAATTGCACTGGCCGCCGCACTTGGTGCCGCAGCCGCATTCCCCGCCGCCGCAGCCGAGCCCGATCAGTGCCATACGGTGGTCTTCTCGGATGTGGGCTGGTCGGACATCACCGCCACCACCGCGCTGACCTCGACCGTGCTGCAGGCACTGGGATACGAGACCGAGACCCGCCTGCTGTCGGTGCCCGTCACCTATACGGCGCTGTCCACCGACGACGTGGACGTGTTCCTGGGCAACTGGATGCCCACGATGGAGGCCGACATCGCCCCCTATCGCGACGAGGGCACGGTGGACACGGTCCGCACGAACCTGACCGGCGCGAAATACACGCTGGCCACCAACAAGGCCGGTGCCGATCTGGGCATCGCCGATTTCGCCGACATCGCAGCGCAGAAGGACGCGCTGGACGGCAAGATCTACGGGATCGAGCCGGGCAATGACGGCAACCGCCTGCTGCTGGAGATGGTCGCGGGCGACCAGTTCGGCCTTGGGACCTTCGAGATCGTCGAATCCAGCGAACAGGGCATGCTGGCGCAGGTCGGCCGCGCCAAGAACTCGGGCGATCCGATCGTGTTCCTGGGCTGGGAGCCCCACCCGATGAACGCCCAGTTCGAGCTGACCTACCTGACCGGCGGCGACGACATCTTCGGCCCCGACCTGGGCGGCGCCGAGGTGCGCACCAACACGCGCGCAGGCTATGTCGAGGAATGCCCCAATGTCGGCAAGCTGCTGTCGAACCTCGAATTCACGCTGGCGATGGAAAACGAGGTCATGGGCAAGATCCTGAACGACGGCCAGGATCCGATGGAGGCCGCGGCCGAATGGCTGGCCGCCAATCCCGACGCCGCGACCCCGTGGCTGGTCGACGTGACCACCGTGGACGGCAACGATCCGAAGGCGGCGCTGGACGCCGCGCTGGAAGGCTGACACATCCGGACCGGGCGCGGCACACGTCGCGCCCGGCAACCCGTTCCCGACAGGCAGAGGCGCGAAGATGGAGCAGCTCACCCAGTGGGTCACCGACAACAAGATCCCGGTCGGCAAGACCGCCAAGGCCGTATTCGACTGGCTGAACGCCAATGCCGCGCCGCTGTTCAACGCGATCTCGGACGCGATGGACGCGCTGATCGACGGCGTGCTGGGCGCGCTCGAGGCGCCGCATCCCTTCCTGTTCATCGTGATCGCGATGGCGCTGACCTACGCCCTGCAACGGCGGATCTCGGTCTGCCTGCTGATGGGCGCGGGCCTGCTGTTCGTCCTCAACCAGGGCTACTGGGAGGAAACTCTGCAATCGCTGACACTGGTCCTGTCGGCCTGCATCGTCTGCATGGCGATCGGCGTCCCCGTCGGGATCGCTGCGGCCCACCGGCCCCGGCTCTATGCGTGGATGCGCCCGGTTCTGGACCTGATGCAGACGCTGCCGACCTTCGTCTACCTGATCCCGGCCATCGTCTTCTTCGGCATCGGCATGGTGCCGGGGCTGCTGGCCACGGTCATCTTCGTGCTGCCCGCCCCCATCCGGCTGACGCAGCTGGGGATATCCTCGACCCCCGCCGCCCTCACCGAGGCCGCGCGCGCATTCGGCGCGACGCCCCGCCAGCTGCTGTGGAAGGTCGAACTGCCAAGCGCCCTGCCCCAGATCATGGCGGGCCTGAACCAGACCATCATGCTATCGCTGTCCATGGTCGTGATCGCCGCGCTTGTCGGCGCATCGGGCCTTGGGGTGCCGGTCGTGCGCGCGCTGAACAGCGTGAACACCGCGCTTGGCTTCGAATCGGGTTTCGTCATCGTCGTCGTCGCCATCCTGCTTGACCGGATGCTGCGCATGGAGGGCCGGAAATGAGCGCCACGGAACGCACCGCCGTCGAATTCGACCGCGTCTCGATCGTCTTCGGCGACCGCCCCGCGTCGGCCCTGCCCCTGATGGACGAGGGGCTTGAACGCGGCCCCATCAAGGACGAGACCGGCCAGGTCCTGGGCGTCCACGACTGTTCGCTGTCCGTGGCCGAGGGCGAGATCCTCGTGCTGATGGGCCTGTCGGGATCGGGCAAGTCCACGCTTCTGCGGGCGGTGAACGCGCTGAACGACGTCTGCCGCGGCGAGGTCCGCATCCGGCAGGGCGACAGCATGGTCAGCGTGACCGGCGCCGGCGCCAAGAGCCTGCGAGAGATCCGCCTGCGCAACGTCGCGATGGTGTTCCAGCAGTTCGGCCTGCTGCCCTGGCGCAGCGTGCGCGACAATGTCGGCCTGGGGCTGGAACTGGCGGGCCTGCGCGCCTCCGAACGGCGCGAGAGGGTCGACCAGCACCTGGCCACCGTCGGGCTGGCGGAATGGGCGGACCGCAAGGTCGGCGAATTGTCGGGCGGCATGCAGCAGCGCGTCGGCCTTGCCCGCGCCTTCGCGACCGAGGCCCCGATCCTGCTGATGGACGAACCCTTCAGCGCGCTGGATCCGCTGATCCGTGCGCGCCTTCAGGACGAGCTTCTGGAGCTGCAGGCCAGGACCCGGCGCACCATCATCTTCGTCAGCCACGACCTGGACGAGGCATTCAAGCTGGGCAACCGCATCGCCCTGATGGAGGGTGGGCGCATCGTCCAGATCGGCACCGCCCGCGACATCATCGCCAATCCGGCCAACGAATATGTCGCGGACTTCGTGGCGCACATGAACCCGCTTGGCGTGCTGACCGCCGAGGATGTCGCCGAACCCGGCGAGGCCGCGGGCGAGCCTGTCCCCCGTGACATGCCCGTTCGCGACGTGATGGACCGCCTGACGGGCGACACCGCCGTTCCCGTGCAGGGCGGCGGGCGCATCACCCGCGCCGCGGTGCTGGCCCGCCTGATCGACCCGCGGGGCTGACGATCAGCTGTATTGCAGGTCGCGGTGATACCGGATCAGCAGTGCCAGGCCCAGGGCGATCAGGATCAGCGCCACGCCGAACAGATAGGCGTGGCTGACATAATCGCCGCTGTAGGACGCGAAGAACGACCGCCGCATCTGCCCGATCACATGGATCAGGGGGTTGTACCACAGCCAGTCCTGATAGGGCTGCGGCACGTCGTCGAAGATGAAGAACAGCCCCGACACGATGAACAGCGGGCGGGTCACGATGGACCAGACCGACTGCCACCAGATGAAGGCCTGGAACAGGAAGCAGTTCATCACACCCACCCCCGTCGCGAAGACGATGGCCATCAGCATGCCCAGGGCGATCCCTCCGATCTGCGGATGGGTCCGCGTCTCCATCATCATGCTGATGCCCACGAAGATCACGATGGCGACCATCATGTGCGTGATCGTGTTGAACAGGATCCGCGCGATCAGGGCGTCCATGAAGGTCACCGCGGGATATGCCAGCAGCGGCTTCGAATAGGTGATCGCGTTCGACACCTTCCCCGAGATGTCCATGTAGGCCATGAACGGCACCATGCCCGTCGCGTAGAAGATCGCGAAATTCGTCCCGATGGGCGGCGCCCGGAACCCGAGCGAGAAGATCATCGTCAGCATCACGATCCCGCCGACCGGCTCGAGGATCGCCCAGAGATAGCTGCCGCGCCCGCGCCCGTTGCTGGTCTGCATTTCTCTCAGGACCAGGGCGCCGATGGCGCGCAGGCTGGCATGGCTGCGATGCTTGCGCACCTCCTTCAGCTGCCGCTGCCCCTGGGGCCGCGTCTGACGGGGGAATGCCGGCTTGGAGAAAGGTCGGGTGTCGGACATGCCGCGCCTTCTTGCGTTCACGATCCCGCCGTCTGATCGGCACTGGAACTGTCGGCCGTGCTTATGTATGACGATGCTGACAAATGCAACAAGACAGGCGGGGCGAGCGCATGTCCGCTGATGACCAAACACCGGCCCAAGGCACCGGGCCCGATGCAAGCGGCCCGCAGAACGGAGGCTCGCAGGCCAATGAACCGGAACGCAGCGCCAAGCCTGCACAGGTCGAGAACCAGAACCGCTTCCAAGGAGCGCAAGGCCACCGTGCGCAAGTCAAGTGGCGCGGGCCGATGCAGGCCAGGGGCTCGAATGCCGGCGCCCAGATGCACCGCATGAAGGCCGCGAAATCCGACGCAGCGACCACTGCCGCCCAGAAGCAGCGCATCGCACAGGCCCGCGCCAAGATGCAGGGCGCGCCGGTCGCGCCCACCGCCTCGGTCGCGCGGGTCAAGCGTCGCCATCGCGGCATGGTCGCGGCCTTCGCGCTGGTGGTCGGGCTGCCCACGATCATCGCAGGCGCCTATCTGAACCTGCGGGCGGCAGACCAGTACGCCTCCTATGTGGGCTTCTCCGTCCGGTCCGAAAGCGCGGGAACCTCGACCGACGTGCTGGGCGGTCTCAGCTCGCTCGTGGGGGTCACCTCCAGCTCGACCAGCGACACCGACATCCTCTACAAGTTCATCCAGAGCCGCGACCTGGTGGAACGCGTCGACCGCCGCATGGACCTGCGAGAGGTCTGGTCGAAGGCCCCCGGGGATCCCGTATTCTCGTTCACCGGCAACGATTCGATCGAGGATCTGGTCGGGGAATGGGAACGCAAGGTCCGCATCCAGTACGATGACGGGATGATCGACCTGCGCGTCCTTGCCTTCGATCCGCAGGACGCCCAGGACATCACGCAGGCGATCCTGGACGAGGGCACCGTCCTCATCAACGAGCTGAACGACATCAGCCGCGAGGATGCCCTGCGCTATGCCCGAGACGAGCTGGAGCGCGCGCAGGAGCGCCTGCGCGAGGCGCGCCAGGCCGTGACCGAGTTCCGCAACCAGTACCAGATCGTCGACCCCGAGGCCGACGTGCAGGGCCAGGTCGGCGTCGTCACCTCGTTGCAGACGCAGCTTGCCGAACAGCTCGTGTCGCTCGGACTGCTGCGGGCCAATGCGCAGCCCGACGATCCGCGCATCTCGCAGACGGAACTGCGCGTCGATGTCATCCGCGAGCAGATCGACAACGAACGCCAGAAGGTCGGCACCAATACTGAGGATGTCGCCCTGTCCGAGGTCGTCGGCCAGTACGAGACGCTGGCGGTGGATCGGCAATTCGCGGAAACGAGCTATACCACGGCGCTGGCCTCGTTCGAGGCCGCCCGCGCCGAGGCCGTGCGCCAGTCGCGCTATCTTGCGCCCTATATCCGCCCGACGCTAGCGCAGGAACCCGAGTTCCCGCAGCGCGGTCAGCTTCTGGCGATGATCTTCGGCTTCCTGACGCTGATCTGGATCATCGGCTGCCTCGCCTTCTACAGCCTGCGCGACCGGCGATGATCCGGCTTCAGAACCTGACCAAGACCTATACGCTGAACGGTCGCAGCAAGGTGGTGGCCGACAACATCACCGCGACCTTCCCAACCGGGGTCTCGGTCGCGCTGCTGGGGCGGAACGGCGCGGGAAAATCGTCGCTTCTGCGGATGATCTCGGGGGCGATGCTGCCGACCTCGGGGCAGATCCTGTCCACCGGCACGATCAGCTGGCCCGTGGGCTTTGCCGGATCGTTCAGCGGAGAGCTGACGGGCGAGCAGAACTGCCGCTTCGTCGCCCGCCTCTATGGCATCGATACCGAGGAACTGCTGGCCTTCGTCGAGGATTTCGCCGAGCTGGGCGACCATTTCCGCCTGCCCCTGCGCAGCTATTCCTCGGGGATGAAATCGCGGCTGGCCTTCGGGCTGTCGATGGCCGTGCCCTTCGACACCTACCTGGTGGACGAGGTGTCGGCCGTGGGCGACGCGTCCTTCAAGGCCAAGTCGAACCACGTCTTCAACCACCGCATGGACCGCGCGGGCGCCATCGTGGTGTCGCATTCGATGGGGATGCTGCGCGCCGTCTGCAAGGCGGGTGCCGTGCTCGAGGCGGGCAAGCTGTTCTATTTCGACGATATCGACGACGCCATCGCGATGCACATGGAGAACATGGAACAATCGCGCTCGCAGATGTAACGATTGCATGTCGCCCCATACCAAAGGGGTGGATCAATTTCGACATCGCGCCTAGTCTCCGCCGAAGGTAGGAGATGGGAATCCATGAAAATCATCGTATTGGGCGGAGACGGTTTTTGCGGCTGGCCCACCGCACTGCATCTTTCGGCCCGCGGCCATCAGATCGTGATCGTCGACAACCTGTCGCGCCGCAAGATCGACATCGAGCTGGAGGTGACCTCGCTGACGCCGATCAGGCCGCTTGGCGAACGCATCCGCGCATGGGCCGAGATCTCGGGGCGGGACATCCGCGCGGTCGACCTGACGGTCGGGCAGGATTACGACCGCCTGCTGGACCTGATCCGGTCCGAGCGTCCCGACGCGATCATTCATTTCGCCGAACAGCGCGCCGCGCCCTATTCGATGAAATCCAGCCGACACAAGCGCTACACCGTCAGCAACAACCTGAACGCGACGAACGACGTGCTGGCGGCCATCGTGGAATCGGGCCAGGACATCCACCTGCTGCATCTTGGCACGATGGGGGTCTATGGATACGGCACCGCGGGCATGAAGATCCCCGAGGGGTATCTGGACGTGACCGTGGACACCGCGAACGGGCCGCATCGGCAGCAGATCCTGTATCCGGCGAATCCGGGCAGCATCTATCACATGACCAAGACGCAGGATCAGCTGTTCTTCTTCTACTACAACAAGAATGACGGGCTGCGGATCACCGACCTGCACCAGGGCATCGTCTGGGGCACCCAGACCGAGGAGACGGCACGGGACGAGCGGCTGATCAACCGCTTCGACTACGACGGCGATTACGGGACCGTGCTGAACCGCTTCCTGATGCAGGCCGCGATCGGCCACCCGATGACGGTGCACGGGACGGGCGGGCAGACGCGCGCCTTCATCCACATCCAGGACACCTGCCGCTGCATCGAGCTGGCGCTGATGAACCCGCCCGCCGCGGGCGACCGCGTGCGCATCCTGAACCAGATGACCGAGACGCACCGCGTCCGCGACCTGGCCCAGATGATCGCCGCCCGGACGGGCACGCAGATCGCCTTCCAGGAAAACCCCCGCAACGAGGCCGACGAGAACGACTTGCATGTCGCCAATGACGGCTTCCTGGGGCTGGGCCTGCAACCGATCAAGCTGGAGGACGGGCTGCTGGCCGAGGTCCGCGACATCGCCAGCCGCTATGCCGATCGCTGCGACCGGACCAAGATCCCCTGCCTGTCGCTGTGGCGGCCCCGCACGGCGGCGGAATGACGGATCGGGCCGGGGAAACCCGGCCCTTTCCACGGGTGCCCGGCGGTTACTGGACCTTGGCCCAGGTCTGGCTCTTGCAGATCAGGCCGCCCGCGACGCAGCCCGACAGGCTCATCCGGTCGCCCGACACGGCCGCCTTGCCGTTATAGACCTTGTCGTTGGCCGGTCGCCATACGCGGCCCTCATAGGCGCCGCCGCCCTTCGCCGCCATGTCGATGACGATCTGGCGGCCAAGGTTCGGCGACTGGTATTCCGCGCCGTCCTTGAAGGTGCGGCTGATCGTGCCGCAGAACGCGCCGCCGCAGGGCGCGATGGTGACATGGGCAAAGGCCCCCTCGTCCGGCTGTGTCTGCCAGATCCCCTCGATCGGGTCGGCCGCAGCCGCCCCCGCCGCCAGCGCGAAGCCTGCGGCCAGAATGAAATGACGCATGATCCCTCCTCCCTGTAAGGATGGCCCAGATTGCGTCCCGGCACGGGCAGCTGGCAAGCATAACGTAGGGTCCGCCACTTGCCCCAAGGGGCCTGTCATGCCAAAGGGATGCGACCCCGATCCAAGGCCCGGAGCTTGCAGATGATCCTCTATCCCGCCATCGACCTCAAGGACGGCAATTGCGTGCGCCTGCTGCGCGGCGACATGGAGGCTGCGACCGTCTTCGGGACCGACCCGGCGGCACAGGCCCGCGCCTTCCAGGACGCCGGCGCGCAGTGGCTGCACCTGGTCGATCTGAACGGCGCCTTCGCGGGCCGTCCGGTCAATGCCGAGGCGGTCGAGGCGATCCTGGCACGCACCGACATTCCCGCCCAGCTGGGCGGCGGCATCCGCGACATGGCCACGATCGAGGCGTGGATCGAACGCGGGTTGTCCCGCGTCATCCTGGGCACCGTCGCGGTCGAGAACCCCGCCCTCGTGCGCGAGGCCGCTGCCGCCTTCCCCGGCAAGATCGCGGTCGGCATCGATGCGCGCGCGGGTCGCGTGGCCACCCGCGGCTGGGCAACCGAGACCGACGTCATGGCGACCGACCTTGCCCGCCAGTTCGAGGATGCGGGCGTGGCGGCCATCATCTACACCGATATCGACCGCGACGGTGCGATGGGCGGCCCGAACATCGCCGCGACCGAGGCGCTGGCCCGCGCGGTGGACATCCCGGTCATCGCATCGGGTGGCGTGTCCTCGCTGGACGACCTGCATGCGCTGAAGGCGACGGGCATCATCTCGGGTGCGATCTCGGGGCGCGCGCTCTATGACGGGGCGCTGGACCTGGGCCAGGCGCTGGCCGCGCTGGCCTGATCCCCAAGGAAAGGTTGAAGCGATGCTGAAGACCCGCATCATCCCCTGCCTGGACGTGGCCGACGGTCGCGTGGTCAAGGGCGTGAACTTCGTGGACCTGCGCGACGCGGGCGATCCGGTCGAGGCCGCGCGCGCCTATGACGCCGCCGGCGCCGACGAGATCTGCTTTCTCGACATCCACGCCACGCACGAGAACCGCGGCACGATGTTCGACCTCGTGACGCGCACCGCCGAGCAGTGCTTCGTGCCGCTGACGGTCGGCGGCGGCGTGCGGACCTCGGACGATGTGCGCGCGCTGCTGCTGGCGGGGGCCGACAAGGTCAGCTTCAACAGCGCCGCCGTGGCCGATCCCGACGTGGTCGCCCGTGCGGCGGACCGCTTCGGCAGCCAGTGCATCGTGACCGCCATCGACGCCAAGACCGTGGCGGATGGCCGGTGGGAGATCTTCACCCATGGCGGCCGCAAGTCCACCGGCATCGACGCCGTGGAATTCGCCCGCCTCGTCGAATCGAAGGGCGCGGGGGAGATCCTGCTGACCTCGATGGATCGCGACGGCACGCGGTCGGGCTTCAACATCGGGCTGACCCGCGCCATCGCGGATGCCGTGAACATCCCGGTCATCGCATCGGGCGGCGTCGGCACGCTGGATCACCTGGTCGAGGGCGTGACCGAAGGCCATGCAAGCGCCGTGCTTGCGGCATCCATCTTCCATTTCGGCACCCATACCATCGCCGAGGCCAAGGAATACATGGCCGCCGCGGGCATCCCCATGAGGCTGACATGACCGCCATCGAACGCCTTGCCGCCACCATCGAATCCCGCAAGGGCGCGGATCCCGATGGCAGCTGGACCGCCAAGCTGCTGGCCAAGGGCCCCGAGAAATGCGCCGAGAAGTTCGGCGAGGAGGCCGTCGAGGCCATCATCGAGGCCGTAAAGGGCGACCGCGCGCGCCTCGCCTCCGAGGCGGCGGACGTCCTCTATCATCTGATGGTGATGCTGGCGGCGCGTGATGTTACGCTGGCGGATGTCGAAGACGAACTTGCCCGGCGCGAAGGCGTTTCGGGCATTGCCGAGAAGGCATCTCGGGGGCAATAGGCCCGTTCGAAACGCAGAACCCTTCCCCTTGGGCAATGCAAGGGGCTATAAGCGCCGCAATCGCCGCCAAGGTGCGGCATCGAAAAACATGGCAGAGGACGGCATGACCAACGATTCCAAGCACGGCAAGCACCACGAAGGCGACGTGGCCTTCATCCAGTCGCTGGCCGAACTGCTGAACGCAAGCGAACTGAGCGAAATTCAGGTCGAACGGGAATATGGCGAACATGACCGGCTGACGGTCAGCCTGGCCAAGCAGGGCCAGCAGGTCGTCTATGCCGCAGGCGCACCGGCCGCGGCCCCCGCACCTGCCGCGGCACCCGCGCCCGCAGCGGCGCCCGCCGCAGCCCCCGCCGCGAACGAGGATCCGGCCAGCCTTCCGGGCGCCGTGACCTCGCCCATGGTCGGCACCGCCTACCTGGCCGCCGAGCCGGGCGCCGCGCCCTTCGTCCAGATCGGTCAGACCGTCGCCGAAGGCGAGACGCTGATGATCGTCGAGGCGATGAAGACCATGAACCACATCCCCTCGCCGCGCGCGGGCACGGTCAAGCGCATCCTGGTCGATGACGGCGCACCGGTCGAATTCGGCGCCCCCCTGATGGTCGTCGAGTAAGGGCAGCCCATGTTCGACAAGATCCTCATCGCCAACCGGGGCGAGATCGCGCTGCGCGTGATCCGCGCCTGCCGCGAGATGGGCATCGCCAGCGTCGCGGTCCATTCGACCGCCGACGCGGATGCGATGCATGTCCGCATGGCAGACGAATCCGTCTGCATCGGCCCTGCCCCCTCGGGGCAGAGCTACCTGTCGATGCCCGCGCTGATCTCGGCCTGCGAGATCACCGGCGCGCAGGCCATCCATCCGGGCTATGGCTTCCTTTCGGAAAATGCCGGCTTCGTGCAGATGGTCGAGGACCACGACCTGACCTTCATCGGTCCGCGTGCGGAACATATCCGCATCATGGGTGACAAGATCACCGCCAAGGACACGATGAAGAAGCTGGGCGTGCCCTGCGTTCCGGGCAGCGAAGGCGGCGTGAACGACGTCGACGACGCCAAGCGCGTCGCGGACCAGATCGGCTATCCCGTCATCATCAAGGCGACGGCGGGCGGCGGCGGTCGCGGCATGAAGGTCGCCAAGGACGAGGGGGGCCTCGAGGTCGCCTTCCGCACCGCGCGGGCCGAGGCGAAGGCCGCCTTCGGCAATCCCGACGTCTATATCGAGAAATACCTGCAGAAGCCGCGCCACATCGAGATCCAGGTCTTCGGTGACGGCAAGGGCCGCGCGGTCCACCTGGGCGAGCGCGACTGCTCGTTGCAGCGTCGCCACCAGAAGGTGCTGGAAGAGGCCCCCGGCCCCGCGATCAGCCCCGAGGAACGCGCACGCATCGGCAAGATCTGCGCCGACGCCGTGGCCGAGATCGGATATGCCGGCGCGGGCACGATCGAGTTCCTCTACGAGGATGGCGAGTTCTACTTCATCGAGATGAACACGCGCCTTCAGGTGGAACATCCGGTGACCGAGGCGATCTTCGGCGTGGACCTCGTGCGCCAGCAGATCCTGGTCGCGGCCGGCCACGAGATGGAGTTCCGTCAGGAAGACCTGACCATCGCCGGCCATTCGATCGAGGTCCGGATCAACGCCGAGAAGGTGCCGACCTTCTCGCCCTGCCCCGGCAAGATCACCCAGTACCACGCCCCCGGCGGCCTTGGAGTGCGCATGGACTCCGCGCTCTATCAGGGCTATTCGATCCCGCCCTATTACGACAGCCTGATCGGCAAGCTGATCGTGCATGGTCGCGACCGGACCGAGGCCCTGGCCCGCCTGGAACGCGCACTGGGCGAGCTGATCGTGGACGGTGTGGACACGACCGTCCCGCTGTTCCGCGCGCTTCTGGAAGAGCCCGACATCCAGTCCGGCAACTACTCCATCCACTGGCTCGAGCGGTGGCTGGAGAAGAACTTCGCCTGAGGGCTGGGTGCTGACGCCCGCGCAATTGCTGAACGGCTATGCGCGCGGCGTCTTTCCCATGGCCGAAAGCGCGGATGACGACCAGCTGTGGTGGTTCGACCCGCCCATGCGGGGCGTGCTGCCCGTCGGCGGAATCCGGGGATCACGCTCGCTTCGGCGCGAATTGCGCCGGGGCGGGTGGTCCGGACATTTCGGCGATTTCGCACGCGTCGTTCGCGCCTGCGCCGACCGCGAGACCACCTGGATCAACGAGCCGCTGTTCCGGCTGTACCTGCAACTGAACGCGATGGGCCACGCCCACGCGATCGAGGTGCGACAGGACGGCGAATTCGCAGGCGGCATCTTCGGCGTGACGCTCGGGCGGGCCTTCTTCGGGGAATCCATGATGTCGTCGCGCAGGAACGGGTCCAAGATGGCGCTTCTGTGGACCTCGTCGCATCTTGCGCGCTGCGGATTCACCCTGTTCGACACGCAGTTCCTGACCCCGCACCTGGAACGCATGGGAGGGTCCGAAATTCCACGCGCGGTCTACCGTCGCCAACTGGCGACCGCGCTGTCTGGCAATGCGGAATTCGGCGCGGTGGATCTGCCCGACGCCGATCAGCTCTGGCAGGAAATCACCCAGACGTCATAACGCGCATCGTCCAGCGCCGACAGCGCCGGAGAGCTGGCGATCATCCAGCCGCTGAAGACGGTCGCGTTCTGGCGCAGGTCCGTGACGATCAGCTGGGCATAGGCGTCCGAGCTGGGATCGGCAGCGGGATAGCGGCATTCGCCGAGCCGCACCTCCAGCCTGCCATAGCGAACGGCCTCACCCACGGACAGGCGCAGATCGGTCGTGCGGCCCGACACCTTGTCCAGCCCCCGAAGCAAGGCACCCTCGGCGCGGGCGACCTCCTGAGCGGCGGCGGGGCTGGCAAGCAGAAGCGACAGGATGGCGGCGCGGATCATTCTTCCCCTCCCTCCGAGGCTTGGCTGTCGACGAATTTCAGCATCAGCTGCAGAAGGCTCACGGCGCCCTGCACGTCTTCGATCTCGTCGCCCGGCGCAAGGTTCTCCAGGCTGCCGCCGGGCTGGATCTGGATATAGGCGCCGCCCAGCAGCCCGTCGGACTGGATGATCGCGGCACTGTCGGCGGGCAGGACGATCCCCTCGGGGATGCGCAGGACCGCGTCGGCCATGTAGGTCTGCGGATCGAGCTGCACCTCGGACACCTTGCCGATCGGGACGCCTGCCATGCGGATCTCGGTGCCCACGGACACGCCGTCCACATCGGGGAAGGATGCCGTAACCTCGTATCCGCCCTGCGAGAAGCGCCCCTGCGCGGCCCATCCGAGGAAACCCGCGGCCACCGCGATCACGACGGCACCCGCGATCAGCTCGGCCCGTGCCGTTCCTGCGTCGCTTGCCGCGGTCATCTTATTCGGGCTGCCAGGCTTCGTAATCGCTGCGCTTCGCCGGTTCCGCACGATAGAGCGAACCCGCGGGCACATAGGCGTCGTCGGTCCCGGTCAGGTTGGGCTGGTGCGGCTTTTCCCACGCCTTGTGCGGCAGCGGAACCTCGGTCGGGGCCTCGTTCCAGGTGTGGTGCAGCCAGCCATGCCATTCGGGGTCGATGCGACTGGCCTCGGCCTCGCCGGAATAGATCACCCAACGGCGCTTGCCGTCATTGTTCTGATAGAAGATGTTGCCCTGCGCATCCTCGCCGACCTTGGTGCCGTTGCGCCAGGTCCAGAACTGGGTGTTGACGGTCTGGCTGTTCCACCAGGTCAGAGCGCGAAGCAGAAAGGACATGTCGGGAACCCTCGAACGGTTTTTCGATGATATGCCCCAGTTTCGGGCCGGGGTCCAGATCCCCGCATGTCGCGGGGATCCGGGCCGCGACGGGTCAGCCCGCCGTCGCGCTTTCCTTCTTCTGATCCGTGTGGATCAGCAGGGGCTTCACGGTGCTGTGGGCGACCGCATCCTCGTTCACCACGACCTCTTGGACGCTGTCCATGCCGGGCAGTTCGAACATGGTATCCAGCAGGATCTCTTCCATGATCGAGCGCAGGCCGCGCGCGCCGGTCTTGCGTTCGATCGCGCGCTTGGCGATCGCCTGCAGCGCGTCCTCGGTGAAGGTCAGCTGCACGCCTTCCAGGTCGAACAGGCGCTGATACTGCTTGACCAGCGCGTTCTTCGGCTTGGTCAGGATGATGATCAGCGCTTCCTCGTCCAGGTCAGTCAGCGTCGCGATGACCGGCAGACGACCGACGAATTCCGGGATCAGGCCGAACTTCAGCAGATCCTCGGGCTCCAGCTCCTTGAAGGTCTCGCCCACGCCCTGGTCGGTGTTCTCCTTGACCGAGGCGCCGAAGCCCATCGCCGTGCCCTTGTTGCGCTGCTGGATGATGCGATCCAGACCGGCGAATGCGCCGCCGCAGATGAACAGGATGTTCGTCGTGTCTACCTGCAGGAATTCCTGCTGCGGATGCTTGCGACCGCCCTGCGGCGGAACGCTTGCGACGGTCCCTTCCATGATCTTCAGCAGCGCCTGCTGGACACCCTCGCCCGACACGTCGCGCGTGATCGAGGGGTTGTCGGACTTGCGCGTGATCTTGTCGACCTCGTCGATATAGACGATGCCGCGCTGCGCGCGTTCGACGTTGTATTCGCTGGCCTGAAGCAGCTTCAGGATGATGTTCTCGACATCCTCGCCGACATAGCCGGCCTCGGTCAGGGTGGTCGCATCGGCCATCGTGAAGGGAACGTCCAGGATGCGCGCCAGCGTCTGCGCCAGCAGCGTCTTGCCGCAGCCCGTGGGGCCGATCAGCAGGATGTTCGACTTCGCAAGCTCGATATCGCCCTTCGCACCATGGTTCAGGCGCTTGTAGTGGTTGTGCACGGCCACCGACAGGACGCGCTTGGCGTGCTCCTGCCCGATGACGTAATCATCCAGAACGCCGCAGATCTCGCGCGGGGTGGGAACGCCCTCGCCGGACTTGAGGCCGGTCGATTTCGTCTCCTCGCGGATGATGTCCATGCACAGCTCGACGCATTCGTCGCAGATGAACACCGTCGGACCTGCAATCAGCTTGCGGACCTCGTGCTGGCTCTTGCCGCAAAAGCTGCAATAGAGCGTGTTCTTGCTGTCGCTGCCGGACTGGTTCGCCATCGTCCACTTCCTTCATTGCCGCAGGCAGGTCTTGTCTGCGGGCGAAGCGCGGGACCATTCCAGCGCATCGCATTCCTTGGGCGTGGCCGGAACGCGCGAAGCGCGCATCCCGACCGGTTGCTTTCCATGTTAGGGACTGGCCGTTCCGGTCACAATCCCCACGGCGCTTATTTCTTGTCGGCCTCGGCCTTGCCGCGGGGTGCGACCACCTCGTCGATCAGGCCCCAGTCCTTCGCCTCGTCGGGCGACATGAAGCGGTCGCGTTCCAGCGCCTCCTCGACCTGCTCCAGCGTGTTGCCGGTGTGCTGGACATAGATCTCGTTCAGGCGGCGCTTCAGCTTCTCGGTCTCGCGCGCGTGGATCAGGATGTCGGTCGCCTGGCCCTGGTACCCGCCCGAGGGCTGGTGCACCATCACGCGGCTGTTGGGCAGCGAGTAGCGCAGACCCGGTTCGCCGGCTGCCAGCAGCAGCGAGCCCATGGACGCCGCCTGCCCCACGACCAGCGTGGAAACGCGCGGGCGGATGTACTGCATCGTATCGTAGATCGACAGGCCCGAGGTGACGACGCCACCGGGGCTGTTGATGTACATGCTGATGTCCTTCGAGGGGTTCTCGGCCTCGAGGAACAACAGCTGCGCACAGATCAGCGTGGACATCCCGTCATGGACCGGCCCCGAGACGAAGATGATCCGTTCCTTCAGCAGGCGCGAGAAGATGTCGTAGGCCCGTTCCCCGCGCGAGGTCTGTTCGACCACCATGGGAACGAGGGTGTTCATGTAGAATTCTGCCGGATCGCTCATCTTCAGTCCTTCTTTGGTCCCTGTCCCCGCGATTCGACCGGGTGCTCGGACCCGTGTTAGACGCGATAGGTTGACAGAGTCTTAGTAACGGGCAAGGACAGCCGCAAGGGATGGAACGACATTCATGGCCCTGCCTGCCACGAAACGCGACGGAGAAATGCCTTGAAACTGATCGTGGGCCTTGGAAATCCGGGCACGAAATATGCGGCGAACCGCCACAATATCGGCTTCATGGCGCTGGACCGCATGGCCGAGGACCACGGGTTGGGCCCCTGGCGCGCGCGTTTCCAGGGGCATGTGGCCGAAGGGCGGCTGGGCACCGACAAGGCCGTGCTGCTGAAGCCCGCGACCTTCATGAACCTGTCGGGGCAATCCGTGGGCGAGGCGATGCGATACCTCAAGCTGACGCCCGATGACGTGATCGTCCTGCATGACGAACTGGACCTTGCGCCCGGCAAGTGCCGCGTGAAGACCGGCGGCGGCCATGCGGGCCATAACGGGCTGCGCTCGATCCACCAGCATATCGGGGCGGATTACCACCGCGTCAGGCTGGGCATCGGCCATCCGGGGCACAAGGACCGCGTGGCGGGCTATGTCCTGGCCGATTTCGCCAAGGCCGAGCAGGATTGGCTGGACGACCTGATGCGCGGCGTCTCGGACGGGGCGCCGTCGCTGGTGGCGGGCGATTGGGGGCGGTTCCAGAACGCGGTCGCGAACCGCACGGCGCCTGCGCGCAACAGCGGCACCGCCGCGCCCGCCAAGGTCGCGAAACCCGAAGCGAAGCCCGAGCCCAAGCCGCAGCCAGCACCCGAACAGCCCGCCAGCTTCACCGACCGGCTGCGCGCCCTGTCGGACCGCTTCAAGTGAGCGCGGCTGTCAGGGACGCCTTTCGCGACCAGGCGCGGTCCTGCCGGGATCTGGGCTCTCCCCTGACCGCCGATATCTGCGAGACGCTGGCCGAGGCGCTGCAGGACGGCCCCGTCGCACGGCGGGTGCTGGGCTGGCAGGGCGATGCCACCAGCCGCGGGGATTCCGTCCCTCTGCGCGTGTGCGGTGCGCTGCATGCGCTGGTCCTGACAGGCCGCGATCCTGCGCTGGCCGATGCCTATGCTGCGCGGAACGTCAGTGCGGCTCTGCTGCTGGCTGCCATCGACGCGCACCAGGATTTCGTCTTGGACTGGCTGAACAGCCCGCCCCAGACGAACGAGGTCGCACGCTCGGCCGCGCTGATCGGCGCGGCGCGTTTCCTGTCGGGGCAATGCGCCCTGCCGCTGTCGCTGCTGGAGCTTGGCGCCTCGGCGGGGCTGAACCTGAACTTCGACCGCTATCACCTGTTCACGGGGTCGGGCGTCGTGCTGACGCCGGAATGGCGGGGCGACGTGCCGCAGGGCAGCTTCGCGGTGGCCGACCGCTGCGGGGTCGACCTGAACCCGCTGGATGCCCGCGCGGACGGCCTGCGGCTGATGGCCTATTGCTGGGCGGATCAGGAGGCGCGGCTGGCACGCCTGCGCGCGGCGCTGGACCTGGCGCAGACCCATCCGGCGCGGGTCGATGCGGGCGATGCGGGGGCGTGGCTGCGCGAACGGCTGGCCCGGCCCCAGCCGGGACGCCTGCGGCTGGTCTTCCACACCGTCGCCGCGCAGTATTTCCCGCCCGCAACGGCGGCGTTGGTCGGCCACGCGCTGGAACACAGCCCTGCCGACGCGGCATCCCCGCTGGCGCATTTCGGGATGGAGGCCGATGGCGGCCATGGCGCCGCCCTGACCCTGACCCTGCGCGACGGCGATACGCGACGCTGGTCGCTTGGCCGCGCCGATTTCCACGGCCGCTGGATCGACTGGCAGCCCCGCCCCTTGGCCTGACGCGCGCTTGCCCCTAGGCTGGAGCCGTCAGCCATCACGGAGAAGCGCATGGAACCCTCGGTCAACGTCCTTGGCGGGGATCTGCAGCCCTGTTCGACATCGCCCCTGACGGGGTTCTATCGCAACGGCTGCTGCGATACCGGCCCCGAGGATCGGGGCAGCCACACGGTCTGCGTGGTCGTGACGGCGGAATTCCTGGCCATGTCGGCCTATCTGGGCAACGACCTGTCGACACCGCGACCCGAGTTCAACTTCGCGGGGCTGAAGCCCGGCGACCGCTGGTGCCTGTGCGCGGCGCGCTTCCTGCAGGCGGCACAGGAATACGCCGCCCCCCGCGTGGTGCTGGAAGCGACGCATCTGAAGGCGCTGGAGGTCGTGCCGCTGGATCTGCTGCAGCGGCACGCCGTCGGGGCCGACGATCAGGCCTGAATATCGACGCCCAGGTGCTTGGCGACGGTGAAGATGTCCTTGTCGCCGCGCCCGCACATGTTCATGACGATCAGGTGGTCGGCAGGCAGCGTCGGTGCGATCTTGATGACATGGGCCAGCGCGTGGCTGGGCTCCAGCGCGGGAATGATGCCTTCCTGCGCACAGCACAGCTGGAACGCCTCAAGAGCCTCTTTGTCGGTGATGCTGACATATTGCGCGCGGCCCACATCCTTCAGCCAGGCATGTTCCGGCCCGATGCCCGGATAATCCAGGCCCGCGCTGATCGAGTGCCCTTCGAGGATCTGCCCGTCATCGTCCTGCAGCAGATAGGTGCGGTTGCCGTGCAGCACGCCCGCGCGACCGCCGACCAGGCTGGCGCAATGCTCCATCCGGTCGTCCACGCCCTTGCCGCCTGCCTCGACCCCGATGATGTTCACGCTGTCGTCGTCGAGGAACGGATAGAACAGCCCCATCGCGTTCGAGCCGCCGCCGATGGCCGCGATGATGGTGTCGGGCAGGCGCCCCTCGCGGGCCATGATCTGCTCGCGCGCTTCCTTGCCGATGATCGACTGGAAATCGCGGACCATCGCGGGATAGGGGTGCGGGCCCGCCACGGTGCCGATGCAGTAGAAGGTGTCGCGGACATTCGTCACCCAGTCGCGCAGCGCGTCGTTCATCGCGTCCTTCAGCGTGCCGCGACCGCTGGTGACGGGGATGACCTCGGCGCCCAGAAGGCGCATGCGGAAGACATTCGGCGCCTGGCGTTCGACGTCATGCGCGCCCATGTAGACGACGCATTTCAGCCCGAACCGCGCGCAGACGGTCGCCGTCGCCACGCCGTGCTGGCCCGCGCCGGTCTCGGCGATGATGCGGGTCTTGCCCATGCGCATCGCCAGCAGGATCTGGCCCAGAACGTTGTTGATCTTGTGCGCGCCGGTGTGGTTCAGCTCGTCCCGCTTCATGTAGATCTTGGCGCCGCCCAGATGCTGGGTCAGCCGTTCGGCGTAATACATGGGCGACGGGCGGCCGACATAGTGGGTCCACAGATCGTCCATCTGCGCCCAGAATTCCGGGTCCGTCTTGGCGCGTTCGTATTCGTCCTGCAGGTCCAGGATCAGCGGCATCAGCGTCTCGCTGACGAAGCGGCCGCCATAGATGCCGAAGCGCCCCTGTTCGTCGGGTCCGGTCTTGAAGCTGTTCAGCAGATCGTCGGCCATGGAAAGCGCCTTTGCGGTCGGATTGAAACGGTTTCGCCCCTTCTAGCCGCCTTGGCGCGCGGGGTGAAGGGTCAGGGGCGCAAAAGGCGCCCCCCGCCCCGGTCAGGACGCCGCACGCACGCGCGACAGCCAGTCGGGGTCCATCTGCGGCACCGCGTCCAGCAGCCTGCGGGTGTAATCCTGCTGCGGCGCATCGAAGATGCGATCGCGCGGGCCCTGCTCGACCACCCTTCCTTTCTGCATGATCACCACCTGGTCCGCGATGGCCCGGACCGTCGCAAGGTCGTGGGTGATGAACATGTAGGTCAGGTCCAGCTCGTCCTGCAGCCGCATCAGCAGGCGCAGGATGCCGCCCGCGACCAACTGGTCCAGCGCCGAGGTCACCTCGTCGCAGATGACGAAGCGCGGCTCGGCGGCAAGGGCGCGGGCGATGCCGATGCGCTGCTTCTGCCCGCCCGACAATTCGGGGATGCGACGGTCGAGGAACTTGTCCGGCGACAGCTCGATCAGGTCCATCAGGTCGCGGACGCGCGACTGCAGCGCCTTGCCCGTCAGGCCGCGACAGAAGCGGGCGGGCCGTGCCAGCGTCTCGCGGACGGTATGGCGTGGGTTCAGCGCGGTATCCGCCATCTGGTAGATCATCTGGACATCGTGCAGCAGGTCGCGGTCCCGCGCGCGGTAATCCGCGGGCAGCGGATCGCCCTGCCACAGCACCTGCCCCGACATGGGCGGCATCAGCCCCGCGATGACCTTGGCCAGCGTGGACTTGCCCGAACCGCTCTCGCCGACCACGGTGGTCGTGCGCCCGCGGGGCAGCTCGACCGACACGTCGTGAAGCACCTTCACGTCGCCATAGCCTGCCGAGAGGTCGCGGCATTCCAGCAGCGCGGGGCGCGGCTCGACCCGCGCGGGACGGTTCAGCGACCGCACCGACCACAGCGAGCGGGTGTAATCCTCGCGCGGGGTGGCCAGCATGTCGCGCGTGGGCTGGGTCTCGACCTCTTGCCCGTGGCGCATGACCATGATGCGGTCGGCCATCTGGCTGACGACCGCAAGGTCGTGCGTGATATAGATCGCGGCTGCGTCGTAGCGCTCGACGATGTCGCGCATCGCGCCCAGCACCTCGATCTGGGTGGTCACGTCCAGCGCGGTCGTCGGCTCGTCGAAGACGATCAGGTCGGGGCGGCAGGCCATCGCCATCCCGGTCATCGCGCGCTGCAGCTGCCCCCCCGACATCTGGTGGGGATAGCGCATCCCGATCCGGTCGGCATCGGGCAGCTGCATCTGGCGGAACAGGCGGATCGCGTCCTCCTCGGCCTCGGGGCGCGACATGACGCCGTGCAGGACCGGTGCCTCGGTCACCTGGTCGATCACCCGATGCGCGGGGTTGAAGCTGGCGGCCGCCGATTGGGCGACATAGGCCATGCGCCTGCCCAGCAGCTTGCGCAGGCGGCGCGGCGACTGGGATGTCAGCTCGGTCCCGTCGAAGGTGACGCTGCCGCCCGCGAACCGCACGCCGTCGCGCACGACGCCCATCGCCGCCAGCCCGGCCGAGCTCTTGCCCGCGCCGCTTTCCCCCACGAGGCCCACGACCTCGCCGCGCTTCAGTTGCAGGTCCAGCCCCTGCAGGATCACGGTGGGATCGGATTTCGGGCCTGCCTCCAGCCGCAGGCCGCGCATGTCCAGAAGGGTGTCCATCTTCGCCTCGCTCATGTCTTCAGGCCGCTGGCGCGGTGCAGCATCCAGTCCACGATGAAATTGATCGCCACGGTCAGCAGCGCGATCGCGCCTGCGGGGATCAGCGGGGTGATGTCCCCGAAGGTGATCAGCGTCGCGTTGTCCTTGACCATCGAGCCCCAGTCGGCGGTGGGCGGCTGGATCCCGATGCCCAGGAAGCTGAGCGCCGCGATGAACAGGAACACGAAGCAGAAGCGCAGCCCGAATTCCGCGATCAGCGTCGAGGAGATGTTGGGCAGCACCTCGCGGCGCATCAGCCAGAACGTGCCCTCGCCGCGCAGGCGGGCGGCCTCGATGAAGTCCAGCCGCACGACGTTCATCGCCGCCGCCCGCGCCAGGCGATAGACCGGCGCGACATAGATGAAGGCGATGACGGCGACCATGTTCGGGATCGACGGCCCGACGATGGCCAGCATCATCAGCGCCAGGATCAGCGGCGGCACGGCCATGATGACGTCGATGATCCGCGACAGGACCTGGTCCACCCAGCCGCCGCGCAGTGCGGCGAACATGCCCAGCATGGACCCCGCCGCGAAGGCCATCGCGGTCGTCAGCAGGGCCAGCCCCACCGTGTTGCGCGCCCCGTAGATCATGCGCGACAGCATGTCCCGGCCAAGATTGTCGGTGCCCAGGGGGTGCTCGGCGCTCCAGGGCAGGAACTGCATGCCGACGATCTCGGTCTCGGCATGGGGGGCGATCAGGGGGGCGAAGATCGCGGTCAGCATCGTCAGGGCGACGACGATCATGCCGAACCAGGCGGTGGGCGGCGCTGTCTTCAGCGTCTTCATATGCGCTCCTTTCCCTGTTTCAGCCGCGGCGCAGGCGGGGGTTGGACATGATCGACAGGATGTCGGCCAGCACGTTCAGCGTCACGTAGGTCGCCGCGAAGAACAGGCCCACGGCCTGCACCACCGGCAGGTCGCGGCTGGACACGGCATCGACCAGCAGCTGCCCCATCCCCGGATAGGAGAAGACGGCCTCGACCACGACGACGCCCACGATCAGATAGGCAAGGTTCAGCGCGACCACGTTGATGATGGGCGCGGCCGCGTTTGGCAGCGCGTGGCGCAGGATCACCCGCCAGCGCGGAACGCCCTTCAGGCGCGCCATCTCGATATAGGGGGATGCCAGCACGTTGATGATCGCGGCCCGCGTCATGCGCATCATGTGCGCCACCACGACCAGCATCAGCGTCAGCGCCGGCAGGAAGCACCGATAGAGCGCATCGCCAAGCGAGGTCGCCTCGTCGATGCGGGCCAGCGTCGGGAACCACCCCAGCCGGATCGAGAAGACGAGGATCAGCACGTAGGCCACGAAGAATTCCGGCATCGAGATCGCGCTGAGCGCGCCCACGTTCACGCCCCGGTCGAACGGGCTGTTGCGCCACATCGCGGCCAGAAGGCCCAGGGCCACCGCGACCGGCACCGCGATGATCGCGGCATAGGCGGCAAGGAACATCGTGTTCGACAGGCGCGACATCAGCAGGTCCGCCACCGGCCTGCGCGAGGCCAGCGAATTGCCCAGATCGCCCTGCGCCACCCCCGACAGCCAGTCGAGATAGCGCAGATGCGCCGGCAGATCGAGGCCAAGCTCGGCCCGCCACGCGGCAAGGGTCTCGGGGGTGGCCGACTGGCCCAGGATCTGCTGGGCAAGGTCGCCCGGTTGCAGTTCGATCCCGACGAAGATCAGCGCCGAGACCGCGAAAAGGGTCAGGACACCAAGGATCAGCCGCTGCAAGATCAGCTTGGAAACATTGGACATCGCGTGTTCTCCTGAGCCGCCCCGAATGGCGGGGCGGCGGGATGCGCTTCGTGGACGGACGGGGACGGCCTCAGGCCATCCACCACCGTTCGATGAAGCGGACGCTGTCCAGGTCCCACATCTCGGATATCCGCTCGGGCATGCGGATCTTCGTGCTCATGGCCGAGACGTACTGCCCGAATGCCGGGATGAGCGAGCCGTTGTCCTGCTGGCACAGGCCCTGCATCTCGGCATACATCTCGGTGCGCAGGCCCTGGTCCAGCTCGGACCGGGCGGCGACCAGCAGCTCGTTGAAGCGGGGATTTTCCCAGTGGGTGTCGTTCCAGTCGGCCCCGGCGGCATAGCCCGAGCTGAACATCAGGTCCGGCGTCGGACGCCCGCCCCAATAGCTGCAGCAGAACGGGCTTTTCAGCCAGACATTCGACCAGTAGCCGTCATCGGGCTGGCGATCGACGGTGATGTTGATGTTCGCGGCCCGCGCGGCCTCGGCGAACAGGACCGACGCGTCCACCGCGCCGTTGAACGCCGCGTCCGAGGTCTGGAGCGTGATGTCCAGCCCGTCCAGCCCCGCCTTGGACAGGAAATGCTTCGCCTTGTCCGGGTCGTAGGCGTGCTGTTCCAGATCCGGGTTGTAGAACGGCATGGAACTGGCGATCGGGTGATCGTTGCCGACCGTGCCATAGCCCAGCAGGATCTTGTCCACGATGGCCTGCCGGTCGATGGCGTATTTCACCGCCATGCGGACATTCGCGTCGTCGAAGGGCGCGGCCTTCGTGTTCATCGGCATGGTATAGTGCAGCGTGCCGTTCTGGGTGTGCACGCGCAGGTTCGGGTTGCGCACCATCAGCGGCAGGGTCTTGAGGTCGGGGCGGTCGATCAGGTCCACCTCGCCGGTGACCAGCGCATTCATCCGCGCGGCGGGATCGCCGACCTTCAGCAGGACCACGCGGTCGAAATGGGCGCGCCCCTCCTTCCAGTAATCGTCGCGGCGGCGCAGGTCGGCGCGGACGCCCGGCTCGAAGTTCTCGATGACATAGCCGCCGGTGCCGATCATGCTGTCGGCGTCGATGCGGCCGTCCATGTCCTTGCGGATGGTCAGGTGATAATCGTTCAGGATCAGCGGGAAATCGGCGCTGCCCGAGCTCAGGTCGAACACGACCGTGCTGTCGCCATCGGCGCGGATGTCCGCGATCTGGCTCAGCAGGCTCTTGACGCCGGACTTGGACGCGTCGCCCATGTGGTGGCGGATGGACGAGATGACATCGACCGCGCGCAGCCTCGTCCCGTCCGAGAAGGTCGCGTCGTCACGCAGGCGGAAGGTCCAGCTGGCGGCATCGGCGTCAGGCTCCCAGCTCTCGGCCAGGCTGGGCTGGGCGGTGCCGTCCGGCCCGATCTCGACCAGGGTCGAGAAGACGGCATAGCTGATCGCGAACATGAAGTCGTTGGAATAGGTCGCCGGGTCCATCGAATCCGAGCTTTCGCCCTGGGTATAGCCGACGCGCAGCGTGCCGCCCTTCTTCGGCGTGTGGTCCTGTGCCATGGCGGGCATGCCCATCCCCAGCACCAGCCCGCCCGCGGCGGCCCCGGCCATGAAGCCGCGGCGCGAAGTTGCCCAATTCGTCGATGTCATCTCTTTCCCCTCTGACAGTGATGGCGGCGACCCCGGTGCGGGGCTTCCTCAGACCGCGATCGCGATGGATTTCGTGCGCGTATAGGCCTCCAGCCCTTCCAGTCCCTTTTCCCGGCCGAAGCCGGACTTGCGGTTGCCGCCGAATGGCAGCTCGATCCCGCCGGCCCAATAGTCGTTGATGGTGACCTGCCCTGCATCGACCCTGCGTGCAACCCGCAGTGCGGTGGTGATGTCGGGCGTGTAGATGCCGGCATTCAGCGCGAAGTCGGTGCCGTTTGCCAGCGAAATCGCCTCGTCGATGTCATCGAATGTCTGGACGGTCAGCACGGGGCCGAAAATCTCCTGCTGGATGGCATCGTCGTCCTGCGGAACGCCGTCGATCACGGTCGGCGCATAGAACCAGCCGGCGCCCGTCTCGGGGTCGGTCACGGCATGACCGCCGGTCACGATCTCCAGCCCGCGCGCACGGGCGGCGTCGACATGGCCCGCGATCCGCGACAGGTGCAGATCGGAATTGACGGCGCCCATGTCGGGGTTGCGCAGGCCGTGCCCGACGCGCAGCTTCTGCGCCTTGGCGACCAGTTCGGACAGCACCTGGTCGTGCAGGCTGCGATGCACGATCAGCCGCGACCCGGCCGAGCAGATCTGCCCGCTGTTCGAGAAGATCGCCCACAGCGCCCCGTCGGCCACCTTCGCCGCGGATGCATCCGCAAATCCCATCAGCGGCGACTTGCCGCCCAGCTCCAGCGTCAGGCCGGTGACGTTCGGGGCCACGCGCTGCATCACGTCGATCCCCGTCCCGACCGAACCGGTGAAGGTCACATGGCGCACGCGCGGGTCGCCGACCAGCGGCGCACCGGCCTGCGCGCCCGTCCCCGTCACCACGTTCACGACACCCGCGGGCACGCCCGCACGCACCAGCAGATCCGCGATCAGCAGCGCGGTGAAGGGCGTCGTCTCGGCCGGTTTCACGACCGCGGTGCAGCCCGCCGCCAGCGCGGGCGCGATCCCGCGCACCAGCGTCGAGGTCGGGTAGTTCCAGGGCACGATATGCGCGGTGACGCCGACCGGCTCCTTGGTGGTGAAGGCGACCGTTCCGCCGCCCAGGTCGGGGCTGCGCCCGTCCAGCTTGTCGGCGGCGCCCGCGTAATATTCGAACAGCCGCGCCGATCCCGCGACATCGCCCTGCGCCTCGGCCAGGGTCTTGCCGCTGTCGAGGCTCTCGACCACGGCCAGCAGGTCGGCCTCGGCGCGCATCAGGGCCGCCACGTCGTTCAGGATGCGGCAGCGTGTTGCGGGCGGCACGTCGCGCCAGGCCTCGAACGCGCGCTGCGAGGATGCAAGCGCGCGGTCCACATCCTCGGGCCCCCCTGCGGCAAAGCTGCCAAGCACGGTGCCGCGGCCCGGATCGAAGCTGTCCATCCGCGCGCCGTCGCTGGCCGGGTGGAAGGCGCCGTCGATGTAATGTCCCTGCGGCAGCATCGGCAGCGTGCCCGTTTCGTCGTAGGTGCGGATCAGATCGGCAAGCTTCATGGCTGCTCCTCGGTGACTTGGTATTGGGCGCGGGCAAGGAATTCGGGCGAGATCTCGACGCCCCAGCCGGGGGCGTCGGTCACCGTCACCCTGCCATCCACGACGGCATAGGGGTCGTTCCGGAACAGCCCTCGCTGCCACGGATAGTAGTCGTCCCCCTCGATCGAGAATTCGAGATAGCGCCCCGCATTCGGCACGGCACGCAGCAGGTGCATGGTGAACAGCGTGACCATCGACAGGTTTGCCGCATGGGGCGTGCAGGGCAGCCCCGCCGCATGCCCCATCCGCGCGACCTGCATGGCACGGATCATGCCGCCCACATAGAGGATGTCGGGCTGCACGATGTCCACCGCGCGCATGTCGATCATGCGCCGCCAGTTCACCAGGTCCCAGTCCTGTTCCCCGCCCGCGACCTCGATGTCCAGGGCGGCATTGACGCTGGCCGTCTGCTCCAGCTCCCAGTACAGGCACGGCTCTTCGTAGTGTTCATAGCCGTGATCCTGCAGCATCCGGCCCACGGCGATTGCGCGTTCGGGCAGGAAGCCGGAATTGGCATCGACCAGAAGATGCGCGTCATCGCCCATGGCGCGGCGCATGGTGGACACGATCTCCTCGGTGCGGCCATCCCATTCGTCGCGGTCATGGCCACATTCCGCCCCCACGCGGACCTTGAACGCGTCGAAGCCGTGACGGTCGCGCAGCTCCTGCATGCGGCGGGCCTCGTCCGCGGGGGTGATGTCGCGGCGCATCGAGGACGCATAGGCGCGGATCGGCCCCGGATCGCCGCCCAGAAGGCTTGCGACCGGCAGGTCCAGCGACCTGCCGCGCCAGTCCCAGGCGGCGGTCTCGAACCCGGCCAGCGCGCGGCACAGATAGGTGCCGGGATACTTGTGCTCGCGCAGCGGAACCTGCGCCACGATATCCTCCAGCGCGCCCATCCCGCGCCCCAACGCCCATGGCGCAACCGAGCGGTGCAGCACCTGGCAGGTGATGTCGGAATTGTAGGGCGAGACCTGCCCCCAGCCGATCGCGCCGTCCCGCGTGGTCACGCGGACGAAACCGACCAGCGGGGTGGTGAAGGTCTCGATCCGGGCGATGCGCGGCCCGCTGTCGTCACCGCCCCTTGCGTGGCGCAGCGGCACGGCACCGGATGCGGAATAGGGCTGGCTCATGCGTCCTCCAGGATCATGTCGGCGGCGCGCCATGCGACCATCATCGTCGGCGCGTTGGTATTGGCGGATGTCAGGTTCGGAAAGACCGAGGCATCGACCACCCGCAGCCCCGCGAACCCGTGCACCCGCAGGCGCGGATCGACGACCGATCCTGTGGCATCGGCCCCCATCCGGCAGGTCCCCACGGGGTGGAACACCGTGCCGGAGCGTTCGCGGAAATCGGCAAGGATCGCCGCGTCGTCCATGTCGCGCAGATCGGGACCGATCGGCCCCTTCACCAGCGGCGTCATCGCATCGCTGCGCATCAGCGCACGGCACAGCCGCCCACCCGCCACGACCTGCGCGCGGTCCTCATCCGTGGCCAGGCTGTCGGGACGGATCAGCGGCGCGTCCCCCGCATCCCCCGAGGATATGTCGATCCGCCCCCGGCTGGTCGGACGCGCGGGCGAGAAGCCGATGATGAAGCCCGGAAACGGATCGGGGTTGATGACCGTCCGCGTCCCCTTGGGCGTCGTCGTATAGGTGACGGGGTTGAAATACAGCTGCTGGTCCGGGCGCCCCAGGGCGGGATCGGTGCGGAAATACCCGCCGCACTGGTTCACCGACAGCGCCAGCGGCCCCTTGCGCGTCAGCAGGTATCGCAGCCCCGCGCGGATCTTGCCCGTCAGCGGCGACAGCACGTCGTTCAGCGTCGGCTGCGTCGCACGATACAGATAGCTGATCCCCAGGTGGTCCTGCAGATGCCCGCCGACATTCGGATTGTCGGCAAGGCAGTCGATGCCGTGATCGCGCAGATGCCCCGCAGGCCCGATCCCCGACCATTGCAGGATGCGCGGCGAAGTGACCGAGCCTGCGGCCAGGATGATCTCGCGCCCCGCGACGGCCTCGGTCGGGGTGCCGTTCCTGTCATAGGCGACGGCCACGGCGCGGCGTCCCTCGAACCGGATGCGGCGGACCAGCGCGCCCGTCAGCAGCGTCACGTTCGCCCGCCGCAGCGCGGGTCGCAGCATCGCCGCGGCCGAGGAATGCCGCCGCCCCCGCCGCGTGTTGATGCGATAGGTCGCGGCCCCTTCGGGCGTGCCGCCGTTGTGGTCCGCGGATGCGGGCAGGCCAAGCTCGGACGCCGCCTCGAAGAAGTGGCGGTTCACCGGATGCACCTGGTCCGACACGTCCTGCACGTGGATCGGGCCGTCCCCGCGCGTGCTTCCGTCCGGCGCCACATGCGTCTCGATCCGGTCATAGACCTCGCGGACCGCGTCCCAGCCCCAGCCGGTCGCGCCCGCCGCCTGCCAGTCGTCGAAATCGCCCGGCAGCCCCCGCGCATAAAGCATGGCGTTGATCGACCCCGAGCCCCCCACGACACGCCCGCGCGGCCAGTAGTCGCTGCGCCCGTTCAGCGCTTCCTGGGGCTGAGAGCTGTAGCGCCAGTTGACCCCCGGATGATGGAAGGTCTTGCCATAGCCCATCGGCAGGGAGATCCACGGCAGCCGGTCATGGCCCCCGGCCTCCAGGATCAGGACGCTGTGACGCCCCGAGCGCGACAGGCGTTCGGCCAGCACGCAGCCTGCCGAACCTGCACCGACGATGATGTAATCGTATCGTGACACGCGACCTCCGAATTCGGGGGCACTGTGTCAGTTTGACGACCGAGGTGCATAACGAATAATAATTCGTCCGAACCTCGAAATAATTCGCAGAAGAATGGCCGCCCCATGTTCAACGAATTGCCGCCCCTGCCCTGGCTTCGCGCCTTCGAGGCCAGCGCCCGGCTGGGCAACTTCACCCGCGCCGCCGAGGAACTGGCCCTGACCCCCTCTGCCGTCAGTCACCAGGTCCGCTCGCTCGAGGCGCGGTTGGAGCAGCAGCTGTTCACGCGCGCGCGCCGGTCGCTTTCGCTGACGCGGCTGGGCCAGAGCTATCTTCCGATCGTCACGCAGGCATTCGCGGCGCTGAACGATTCGACCTCGGGGCTGTTCGGCAAGACGCAGGGGAACACGGTCACGCTGCGCTGCCTCAGTTCGCTGACCAGCCTGTGGCTGCTGCCGAAGATGGCCCGCCCCCTGCCCGACGTGACGCTGCGGCTGCTGTCCACGTCCTGGTCCGACGATCCTGGGGGCGAGGGGATCGACATCGACATCCGCTATGGCGACGGCACCTGGTCCGACGGAGAGGTGATCCCCCTGATGCAGGGCGACGTGCTACCGGTGGCAACGCCGGAACTGGCCGCCCGGGGCGACATCGCTTCGGGCCCGCTGATCGCGGTCACCGGCGTGCTGGACTCGTGGGAGCATTTCTTCACCTGCCACCTGCCCGACAGGCACGCCCCCGACCCCGCCATCACGGTGGACCAATCGCTTGTCGCGCTGGAACTGGCGACCGCAGGGCGCGGCTTCGCCCTGGTGGCCGAGGTCTTCGCCCATCCCTATCTGCAGGACGGGCGGCTGGTTCCGGCGGGGGACCGCCGCATCCCCGAACGGCTGGGGCACCACATCGTGCTACCGCACGGCACGAACCCCCATCGCCCCGAGGTCGCGGCAATCATCGAATGGCTGCGTCGCTAGGGCCCTTCTGCGCCACCCCCGCAACATAGGTCTGCGCGACGGCGCGGTCGTCGCCCATGATCTGCAGGATGAACAACTCCTCGGACAGGGTGCGGATGCGTTCGGAACGCAGCGCCATCGCAGGCGTCGCCCGCGCGTCCAGCACGACCAGATCGGCGTCCGAGCCGGGGGCCAGCGTGCCGATCCGATCCTCCATCCCGAGGGCCATCGCGTTTCCGCGCGTGGCCCAATGGAACGCCGCCAGCGGGTGCAGCTTCTGCCCGCGCATGGCCATGACCTTGTAGCCCTCGTTCAGGGTCTGCAGCATGGACCAGCTGGTCCCGCCGCCCACATCGGTCGCCACGCCGCTGACGATGCCCGCATCGCGCAGCCCGTCGGCGTCGAACAGCCCCGACCCAAGGAACAGGTTCGAGGTCGGACAGAAGATCGCCCGGCTTCCGGTCTCGGCCATGCGCGCGATCTCGCGGTCCCGCAGGTGGATGCAGTGGCCCAGCAGCAGACGGTCCGACAGCAGGCCGTTCTGCTCATAAATGTCCAGATAATCCCGTGCCTTGGGATAAAGACTTAAGGTATATTCGATCTCGGCCAGGTTCTCGCTCAGATGGGTCTGGACATGGCAGTCGGGATGCTCGGCCGCCAGCGCACCCGCCGCCGCAAGCTGTTCCGGGGTCGAGGTGATCGCGAAGCGCGGCGTGATCGCATAGCGCTGGCGCCCCTTGCCGTGCCACGCCTCGATCAGCGCCTTGCTGTCGTCATAGCTGCTCTGGGCAGTGTCATGCACCTCGGGAATGGCGTTGCGGTCCATCATCACCTTGCCCGCGACCATCGCCATGTTGCGCGCATGGGCCGCGGTGAACAGCGCCTCGGCCGAGGTCTTGTGGACCGAGCAAAAGGCCACCGCGCTGGTCGTGCCGTTCGCCACCAGCTGATCCAGGAACAGCCCCGCGATCCGCGCGGCATGGTCGGGATCCCCGAAGCGGGCCTCTTCGGGGAAGGTATAGTTCTGCAGCCAGTCCAGCAGCTGCGCGCCCCAGCTGGCGATGACCTGCGCCTGCGGGAAATGGATATGCGGGTCGATGAAGCCCGGCATGATCAGATGCGGGCGGTGGTCGATCTCGGGCAGGTCGGGTTCGGCCAGATCGGCGTGATCGCCCACGGCCTCGATCAGGCCGTCGCGGATGACGATGGCGCCGTCTTCCCAGAATCGGTGATTGTCGGCGGTCTCGTTCGGATCGGCATGAAAATCGAGGACGCGGCCCCGGATCAGTTGTCGCATGTCTGCTCGTTCAGATGGGCGTGGGAAACAAGTCGGGCGATCTCGGCCATGGTGAAGGCCGCGATGAATTCGGGGCGCTTGTCGGGCGTGCCGCCGGTGCCGATGGGGCAGACCAGCGGCGCAGGGTCGATCCCCTGCCCGCGTGCGAAACGCGCGAAGCGGGCGCGCTTGGTCGCGCTGCCGATCATGCCGACATAGGCAAGATCGCCGCGCGACAGCGCCTCGGCGGCCAGCAGGAAATCCAGCGCGTGATCATGGGTCAGGATCACCGCGATGTCGCCCGCGCGGGCGGCACGCAGCTCGGCCTCGGGGATGGGGGTCAGGCGGGTGGTCACGCCACGGGCCAGGGCCAGTTCCTCGGGGCGGCTGTCGATCAGCGTCACCTCCAGCGGCAGGACCGACAGCGCGGGTGCCAGCGCGCGACCGACATGGCCCGCGCCGAAGACTAGGGCCTGCCTGCGCCGTTCGGCGCGCGGTGCTGCGCGATCCAGCGTCAGGACTACTCGGCCCCCGCAGCATTGCCCGATCTCGGGGCCCAAGGGGACGTCCATGCGGGCCTGCGCCTCGTTCCGGGCCAGCATCTGGCGGGCGCGGTCGATGGCCATGTATTCCAGCTGCCCGCCGCCGATGGTGCCCGTGACCCGATCCGGGGTCACGAACATCTCGGCCCCGGCATCGCGCGGGGTCGAGCCCTTGGCCGCCGAGATGCGGACGCGGATCATCGCGACAGGCGCTCGACCGCCATCAGCACGCGCTCGGGCGTGGCGGGGGCGTCGATGCGGGCCGGTTCGCGGTAATCGCAGACCGAGGCCACGGCCATGTTGATCGCCTCGAACACGCTGATGCCCAGCATGAAGGGCGGCTCGCCCACGGCCTTGGACCGCTTGATCGTGCGTTCGGGGTTCACCGACCATTCCGCCAGCCGCACGTCGAAGATGCGCGGCCTGTCCGATGCCAGCGGCACCTTGTAGGTCGAGGGCGCATGCGTGCGCAGACGGCCCTTGTCGTCCCACCACAGCTCCTCGGATGTCAGCCAGCCCGCGCCCTGCACGAAGGCGCCTTCGACCTGCCCGCGATCCAGCGCCGGGTTCAACGAGCGGCCCACGTCATGCAGGATGTCGGACCGGTCGATCCGGTATTCGCCGGTCAGCGTGTCCACCGAAACCTCGGATACCGCCGCGCCATAGGCATAGTAGAAGAAGGGCCGCCCCTTGCCCGTTGCCCGGTCCCAATGGATCTTGGGCGTCTTGTAGAAGCCCGCAGCCGACAGCTGGATACGCGCCAAGTAGGCCGCGCGCATCAGGTCGGCCCAGGGCACCAGCTCGTCGCCCACCTGCACCGCGCGCGGACGGAATGCCACCCGGTCGGGCGCCACGCCCCAATGCGAGGCCGCGAATTCCACCAGCCGCGCCTTGATCTGTTCCGCCGCATCCAGCGCCGCCATGCCGTTCAGGTCCGCCCCCGAAGATGCCGCCGTGGCCGAGGTGTTGGGCACCTTCTCGGTCGTGGTCTTCGTGATCTTGATCAGCGAGATGTCGCACTGGAACGCCTCGGCCACGACCTGCGCGACCTTGGTGTTCAGCCCCTGCCCCATCTCGGTCCCGCCATGGTTCAGGTGGATCGAGCCGTCATTATAGACATGGATCAGCGCGCCCGCCTGGTTGAACCATGTCGCGGTGAAGCTGATGCCGAACTTGACCGGCGTCAGCGCGATCCCCTTGCGGATGACGCCGCCCTTGGCGTTCCAGTCCAGCACGGCCTGCCGGCGGGCGTGGTAATCGCTGCTGGCCTCCAGCTCGTCGAAGATGCGCGGCAGGATCTGGTCGGTGACCTCCTGGTGATAGGGGGTCAGCTGGCCGTTCTGGTACAGGTTGCGCTTGCGCACCTCCAACGGGTCCATGCGCAGCGCATAGGCGATCTCCTCGATCATGCGTTCGGCCACGATCACGCCCTGCGGGCCGCCAAAGCCGCGGAACGCGGTGTTGCTGACGGTGTTCGTGCGCATCGGATGGCTGCTGACCCGCACGTCGGGATAGTAATAGGCGTTGTCGGCATGGAACAGCGCCCGGTCGGTCACGGGGCCGGACAGGTCCGCGCTGAAGCCGCAGCGCGCGTACCAGTCGCCATCGACCGCGCGGATGCGGCCCTGATCGTCGAAGCCCACCTGGTAATCCACCATGAAATCGTGGCGCTTGCCCGTGGCGGTCATGTCGTCGTCGCGGTCGGGGCGGATCTTGACCGCGCAGTTCCAGCGCCGCGCCGCGATGGCGGCCACGCAGGCGAACAGGTTCATCTGCGTTTCCTTGCCGCCGAAGCCGCCCCCCATGCGGCGCACGTGCACCACGACCGAATGGTTCGGCACCCCAAGGGCATGGGCGACCATGTGCTGCACCTCGGACGGGTGCTGGGTCGAGACATGCAGCACCATGTCGTCATCCTCGCCCGGCACGGCCATGGCGATCTGCCCTTCGAGGTAGAAGTGGTCCTGCCCGCCGATCGCGAAGCGCCCCGCGATCCGGTGCGGCGCGTCGGCCATCGCGGCTGCCGCATCGCCGCGCTTCAGGGTCAGCGGGTCGGTGACGTATCCCATCCCGGCGTCGCGGGCCGCGATCGGGTCCAGCGCATGAGGCAGCGCCTCGTATTCGACCTTCGCAAGCCGCGCCGCGCGGCGGGCGGCGTCGCGGGTCCGGGCGATGACCGCGAAGACAGGCTGGCCCAGGAAATGCACCGTCCCGTCGGCCAGGATCGGATCGTCGTCCTTGCCGTTTGGCGACACGTCGTTGACCCCCGGCAGGTCCGCCGCCGTCAGCACGCCCAGCACGTCCGGATGCGCCAGCACGTCGGAGTAATCTGCCGACAGGATGCGCCCATGTGCGCATTCCGACAGGCCCAGATAGGCATGGGCAAGGCCCGAGGGCTCGTTCAGGTCGTCGGTATATTCGGCACGGCCCGTGACATGCTTGGCCGCGCTGTCATGGATGGCGTCCTGATGCGCAAGGCCGCGGATCGGGGCGTTGTCGGTTGCGTCCTTCATGCGACCTCCTTGGCGGCATCGCGCAGGGTGACGGGCAGATCCGGGTCGGATTGCTCCAGCCAGAAGCGGCGGATCAGGTTGCTCGCCACGCTAGCGCGGTATTCGGCGCTGGCACGCATGTCGCTGAGCGGGGTGAAATCGTCTGCGATGGCGCGACCCGCCTCGGCAAAGCTGTCGGCGGCGAAGGGCTGACCGATCAGCGCGTTCTCGGCCGCGGTCGCGCGGCGCGGGGTCGCGGCCATGCCGCCGCAGGCGATGCGCGCATCGGTGATGGTGCCGCCTTCCTCGCGCACCACGATGCCCATCGCCACGGACGAGATGTCGCTGTCGCGGCGCTTGGAAACCTTGTAGGCGGCGATGCGGGCACCCGGGGTCGGGATCACGATCTCCTCGACGAACTCCCCGGGTTTGCGGTCCTGCTTGCCGTAATCGATGAAGAAGTCCTGCAGCGGGATCTGCCGCCGGGTATCGCTGTGACGCAGCACGATTTCGGCCCCAAGCGCGATCAGCAGCGGGGGCGTGTCCCCGATGGGCGAGCCGTTGGCGATATTCGCGCCGATGGTGCCCAGATTGCGCACCTGCCAGCCGCCGATGCGCAGCCAGTAATCCGCGACCTGCGGCAGATGACGGCGGATCATCGGCAACGCCTCGGAATAGGTGACGCCCGCGCCGATGCGCAGCGCGCCGTCCTGATGGCGGATGTCCTTCATCAACGCGCCGACGAAGATGGCACTGGGAATGGGGCGCAGGAACTTGGTGATCCACAGGCCCACATCGGTCGCACCTGCGACAATGGTGGCGTCGGGCTGCTGGACCAGCAGCGCGGCAAGATCGTCGGTATCGGCGGGCACGATGGCGCGGTGCCCGTCGCGGGACACGTCCACGCGGCCCTGCCGCATCGCGGCCAGCCGGCGCGCGACATCCTGGCGTTCACGGGCCAGCGCATCCATCGCCTGCCCGCCCGCGCGGGCGGCGGCGAGTGCGGCGTCGATGATCGGGCGGTATCCCGTGCAGCGGCAGATATTGCCCTGCAACGCGGTCTCGATCATCTCCTCGGACGGGTCGGGATCGGTCATCCACAGACCATAGAGCGCCATGACGATGCCCGGCGTGCAGAAGCCGCACTGGCTGCCATGATGTTCGACCATCGCCGCCTGAACCGGGTGCAGGCCCCCATCCGGTGCCGCCAGATGTTCGATCGTGACGATATGCGTGCCGTGGCAGGCCGCAAGCGGACGGATGCAGGCGTTGATCGGTTCATAGACCAGACCGTCGGGCGTCACGCGCCCCGACAGGATGGTGCAGGCGCCGCAATCGCCCTCGGCGCAGCCTTCCTTGGTGCCCGTCAGGCGGCGGGCGATGCGCAGATGATCCAGCAGCATGTCCGAGGGCGACACCTCGGACAGGGCGATCTCTCGGTCGTTCAGCAGGAAACGCAGCTGGGTCATCCTTGGTCCTTCCGGGCATGCGTGGGAACATGAATGCTAGGGCGGAAAAAGCCGTTGCGAAATCATTTCCGACTTGGAAGACTTTACACGAAACGTTGAAAGCCGAACATCCCATGTCCTATCTCGAAAGCCTGCGCGTCTTCGTCCGCGTCGTCGAACTGGGTTCGATCACCGCAGGCGGGCGCGATCTGCGTCTTTCGCCGGCAGTCGCCTCGAACCGGATCAAGGATCTGGAGAACCGCTTCGGCCTGCGCCTGCTGAACCGCACCACCCGCAAGCTGACCACGACCGAGCTGGGGCGCGCCTTCTACGACCATGCCAAGCGGGTGATCGAGACCCTGGACGAGGCCGAGGCGCTGGTAAGCAGCTTTTCGGGCAAGCCGCAGGGGGTGATCCGGCTGACCGCGCCGCTTGGGCTGGGGCGCAGGCTGGTCGCGCCGCTGATCCCGCGGTTCTGCGACGACAATCCCGGCGTCGAGATCCGGCTGCGGCTGTCCGATCGCAACGTCAACATCGTCGAGGATGCGATCGACCTTGCCTTCTTTCTGGGCGAGCCTGCGGATTCCGCCCTGAAATGGCGCAAGATCGCGGATTGCCCGCGCGTTTTGGTCGCAGCGCCGGCCTATCTGGCGGCGCGGGGGCGTCCCGAGCGGCCCGAGGATCTGGCGGATCACGACTGCCTGCTGCTGCGATACCCCCGCAGCCCGGAATATTACTGGACCCTTGTGACGCCCGAAGGCCCGCGCAAGATGATGGTCACGGGCCGCTTCGACACCGATGATGGAGAGGTCCTGCGCGACTGGGCGCTGACGGCGCACGGCATCGCGAACCGGCCCCGATACGAGGTGGCCGACGATCTGGCGGCGGGACGGCTGGAGGTCGTGCTGCCCGAAACGCCGCCGACCGTGGCGCAGATGGGTTGCCTGACGCCCCATCGGCGGCTGCAGGATCCCAAGGTGCGCATGTTCGCGGATTTCGCGGTGCGGGAATTGCGACCCATGTTCGACTGAGCAGGCACGCCGCGCAGCCCCCATCGAAGGGGCCGCGCGGCGTGGGGGCCGATGGCCCCCGGCAGCGCCCTAGCTGAAGGCGTGGCGCAGGGCCGGCATCCGCGACAGCACCAGGCGGTCGAGGATCAGCACCGCCGCGAAGGTCAGCCCTGCCAGCGGGAAGGCCAACCCGATCACGGCACCGACCACGACCGCGCCACGCCACATCGGCATGGCATGCGGCATGGGCGGCGCGACAAGGCGCAGGCTGCCCGAGGGGCGACGCATCCACCACATCACCGCGCCGCTGACGCACAGGAAGATCACCCCGAGGCAGAAGGCAGTGTTGGCGATGACGCTCCACCAGCCCAGGGTGCCCATGTGCAGCGCGATGCCCGCGGCCATGGCCTGCCCCGCGACGGGATAGTCTGCGAACCGCATGTCGGCCAGCACGCGGCCGCTGTAGCGGTCCACATGCACGGTCCGGTCGCTGAACGGATCGCGGCTGTCGGTAGACATCGAATCGCGAGAGATCGTCCAGACGGCGTCCGGCCTGCGCGGGATGTTCAGCTGGTACCGCCCCTCGAACCCGATCTGCCGGGCGAAGCGGTCAATGGTGTCGATGTTCAGCGCGCCCGTTGCCCGAAGATCGCCCCCCGTATCCGAACCCGATGCGGGAAGCGGGGCCTGTTCGAGTGTCCAGGGAACCTCTTTCGGGCCGTCGTTCAGGCTGGCATGGGTCAGGTCCGACAGCGGCACCGCGTCGTATTTCGCGGGCGGGAAGGTCGACCACGCCTGCATCATCCGCGCGCCCCAGATCCCCGCCCAGGACAGCCCCGAGATCAGGAAGAACAGCAGCGCGACCGAGATCCAGATCCCCGTGACCGAATGCAGCGACCGCCACAGGCCGCGCCCCGTGGCCGGAACCGGCAGCAGCGCGCGCCAGCCCTGCCCTCCGCGCGGCCACCACAGGTACAGGCCCGTCGCCAGCAGCATGATCCCGAGCGATGCGGCGATTTCAATCACGCGGTCGCCGAAGACGCCCATCAGCAGGGTGCCATGCGTGTTGTCGGCCCAGTCGTACCAGCCGCCGCGATGGGCGAAATCGGACACGACCGTGGCGGTGTATGGATCGACGGCGACGGTGCGGGTGCCCTCGGCCCCGTCGATGCGAAAAATCGCGGCGCTTTCGGCATCGCGAGGGGCCACGTATTTCACCGGCTCGCCTCCGGGGACGGCCGAGAGGGCGGCGGTGACCTGCGCGGTCAGGCTGGCGGGGTCGCCCTGCGGAACGACGGCGATGCGTTCGCCGTCGCGCCCGTCGATCTGGGCGATCCACAGCATCATCAGGCCGGTCACGGCAAGGATCAGGAAGACGGGAATGACGAACAGCCCGGCATAGAAATGCCAGCGCCATGCGGCACGATAGAAGGCGGCCCGCGTGGCGGGCGATCGGGTGGTCATGAAGGAACCTCTGGCTGAATTGACGAAAAGCGGGGTCGTCAACCGGCAGGAGGGGCGCGGGCCTGCGCCAGAAGCGGGGGATGGGACGGCAGCGCGGGCGGCGCGGCGTCAAGGCGCGGAAAGCTGCGCGCGATGCGCAGCCACAGCGGCTGATCCGCTGGCGTCGCGTGGTCCAGCGCGTGGACCAGCAGGCAATGCGCCTCATGTTGGTCCGAGGGCGGCTGCGGGCGCGGATCGATCTGCGCCAGGGAAACACGTTCCAGGCCGTGGCCCGTGCAGATCACGACGAAGCCGTCGTCGATCAGTCCTATATCGGCAAGCGCCGCCGAGGTCTTCGGCAGCGTCAGGCCCAGCATCACGCCAAGCAGCAGGGCGATGTGCAGGACCCGCAGCATGGGCGAAGCAGTCACCCGCGCCGCATCACCTGTCAAGGTGCGGTTGCTGCGACCTCTCGCCCCTCGGCCTGGCGAAACCAGCGGATGATGGCGGCGCGTTCCTCGCCCGTCATCCCGCTGAGATTGGCGGGCGGCATCGCGTTGGTCAGCCCCGCCTGGAAATAGATCTCCCTGGCGGAACGGGCGATGTCGGCGGGCGTCTCCAGCAGGACGCCCTTGGGGGCGTGGTGGATGCCGTCCCAGTTCGGTTCGCGCGCGTGGCACATGGCGCAGCGGCCCGCGACGGTGCGGGTCACGGCCTCGAACCCCTCGGCATCGGCAAAGCGCTGCTCGACCGGGGTCAGGCTGCGCGCCTGCGATTCCTCGTAGCTGTCGCGGTTCAGGCCAAGGGCAGAGAGCCACATGACGCCCACGAACAGCATCGCGGTCACGGCCCAGGTCCACCACAGCTGCCCCTTGCCCGCATGCATGCTGTTGAAGAAGTGCCGGATCGTGACGCCCATCAGGAAGATCAGCGCCGCGATCAGCCAGTTGTATTCGCTGGCAAAGGCCAGGGGATAGTGGTTCGACAGCATCAGGAAGACGACGGGCAGCGTCAGATAGTTGTTATGCGTGGATCGCAGCTTGGCGATCTTGCCGTATTTCGGATCGGGCGCGCGGCCCGCCTTCAGGTCCGCCACCACGATGCGCTGGTTCGGCATGATGATGAAGAACACGTTCGCGGTCATGATCGTGGCGGTGAACGCCCCCAGATGCAGCAGCGCGGCGCGGCCCGTGAAGACCTGATCATAGGCCCAGCCCATCGCCACCAGCGCGACGAACAGCAACAGCATCAGCGCCGTCGGGTGATCGCCCATCCGCGACTTGCACAGACGGTCATAGATCAGCCAGCCCACCGCCAGCGACCCGCCCGAGATCGCAACCGCCTGCCAGATCGCAAGGTCCGCCTTCTGCGGGTCGATCAGGAACAGGTTCGCCCCCGCCCAGTAGGTCACCGCCAGCAGCGCCGCCCCCGACAGCCATGTCGAGTAGCTTTCCCATTTGAACCAGGTCAGGTGCTCGGGCATGCGTTCCGGTGCGACCAGGAACTTGCGGATGTGATAGAAGCCGCCGCCGTGGACCTGCCATTCCTCGCCATGGGCACCAGGGGGCAGGTCGGGCGCCTTGCGCAGGCTCAGGTCCAGCGCGATGAAGTAGAAGGACGACCCGATCCAGGCGATGGCGGTCACGACATGGGTCCAGCGGACGGCGAAGGCCAGCCATTCCCAGATGATGGTGCTGTCGGGGATCATCTCAGCTGCCCCGATAGGTGCTGTAGCCGAAGGGAGAGATCAGCAGCGGCACGTGGTAATGCGCCTCCTCGGACATGCCGAAGCGGATCGGGATGATGTCCAGGAAGCGGGGGCTTTCGGGAGGGATGCCCGTCGCGTCCATCCAGGCGCCGGCGTGGAATTCCAGCTCGTAGGTGCCGGTGGCGAAGCCGTCCTCGGGCAGGATGCGGCTGTCGGTGCGGCCGTCTGCATTCGTGGTCAGCCGCGCGATCTCGGTCCGCGCGCCGCCGTCCAGGCGGTACAGCACGATCCGCATTCCCGCGGCAGGCGCGCCGCGCGCCGTGTCCAGAACATGGGTGGTCAGGTAACCGGTCATGATGCCCCCTTCTTCATCGCCTTCACCAGCTTGATAGCCGATGCGCCGGGTCATGACATACGGACCCGGCGCAAGGCAGTCTTCAGGATTCGTTGAAAATCGTCACGGGGTAAATTGCCCCGCGCGACATCTTCACGGGCGGTCGCCGCGCAGGCCGGACCCTTTGCCCGACAGGCCGCCCGAGACCTCGTCGGTGGCCTCGGCGGCCAGTTCCTCGGGCAGGACCAGGTTCAGCACGATGGCGATCAGGGCGGCAGGCAGGATGCCGGACGCGCCCAGGACGCGCAGCGTGTCGGGCAGGTGCTGCAGCGCGTCGGGCGATCCGGGCGCGGTGCCCATCGCCTCGAGCTGCAGGCCCAGGCCGACCGACAGCGCGACGGCGAAGATGACCATGTTGCGCCGGTTCCACGTCACATCCGACAGCATCGAGATGCCAGAGGCCACGACCATGCCGAACATGACGATCACGCCCCCGCCCAGCACCTCGATCGGGATGGTGCGGATGACGGCGCCGATCTTGGGCATCAGTCCACACAGGATCAGGAAGATCGCGCCGATGGTGACGACGTGGCGGCTCATGACGCCGGTCATCGCGATCAGGCCGACATTCTGGCTGAACGAGGTGTTGGGAAAGCCGCCGAAGACGCCCGCGACCGCGGTGCCCAGGCCGTCGGCGAAGGTCGCGCCCTCGATCTCTCGGTCGGTAGCCTCGCGGCCGGCGCCGCCCTTGGTGATGCCCGACACGTCGCCCACGGTCTCGACCGCCGACACGAAGGCCATCAGGCAGAAGCCGATGATCGCGGCGATCGACAGCTCGAACCCGTATTTGAACGGCATGGGCAGCGCGAAGACGGCGGCGTTCGACCAGGACCCGCCGATCGCCTCCAGCGTCAGCTTGCCCGTGACCAGGCAGAAGCCATAGCCCGCAAGGATGCCCACCAGCACCGCCGAGATCGCCAGCATCCCGCGCGCATAGAATTTCAGCCCCAGGGTCACGGCGATCACGACCAGCGCCGCCGACCAGCTGGCAAGGCTGCCATAGCTCTCGGCCCCCTGCGCCTTGGCGGGAACGCCGCCCGCCGCGTATTCGATGCCGACCTTGACCAGCGCAAGGCCGATCATCGTCACCACGAGGCCCGTCACCAGCGGCGGCAGCGCAAAGCGGATGCGTCCGATGACCAGGCCCAGTGCGGCATGGAACATGCCCCCGATCAGCACGCCGGTAAACAGCGCGGCCAGACCGTCCACGCCCTTGCCCGCGACCAGCGGGATCATGATGGGGATGAAGGCGAAGGACGTGCCCTGCACGATGGGCAGCGCCGCGCCCACCGGGCCGATGGTGACGGTCTGCAGCAGCGTCGCGATGCCCGCGAACAGCATGGACATCTGGATCAGGTACAGAAGCTCGGGGAAATCAGGGCTGTTCGACCCGAAGCCGAAGCCCGCGGCCCCCGCCACGATGATCGCGGGCGTGACGTTCGCCACGAACATCGCCAGCACGTGCTGCACCCCAAGCGGGATCGCCAGCAGCAAGGGCGGCGTGTGGTTCGGGTCCTTCAACTGTTCGGCTGTGCCCAGCACCTGGTCGGCCATGGTCTGTCCCCTCTGTCGGTTGTCGTTGGTTTTGTGCCTTTCGCCGTGTCGCCGACGGGGCCGGTATTTCCAGCCATCCGCCCATCGCGCCCGCGCCGCCATGATTCGGGCGCGGGGGCCACGATCATCTTCCGCTGCTGCCCGCCTTTGCGGCAATCACTTGCACAAAATCGCGGCAGCAATATCGCGCCCAAAGCTTCGGGTTTTCCGGGCGGTCCGAATTTTCTGCTTGTCTGGCAGGATATTCCGGCGAAAACACGAGGACGCACCAGACGGAGAGAGCAGATGGCAGACCCGACCCGCCGTCGCGGGCGCCCGCGCAAGACCACACCCGATGCACCGGCCACCGTGCAGGCGCTGGACCGTGCGCTGGATCTTCTGGACCTGCTTGCCCTCCGTCCGGGCCTGACCCTGTCCGAGGTGTCCGAACATTCCGGCCAGCCGCCCTCGACCGTGCACCGCGTGCTGCACACGCTGGCGACGCGTGGCATGGTCGAAAGCGACCCCTCGACCCAGGCGTGGAACATCGGGCCCGCGACCTTCCGGCTGGGATCGGCCTTCATGCGCCGCTCGGGGCTGGTCGAGCGCGCACGCCCGATCCTGCGGTCGCTGATGCAGCACACGGGCGAGACCGCGAACCTGGGCATCCTGCAGGGCGAGACCGTGCTGTTCCTGTCGCAGGTCGAGACGCAGGAGACGATCCGCGCCTTCTTTCCGCCGGGCACCCGCTCGCCCCTGCATGCATCGGGCATCGGCAAGGCGCTGCTGGCCTTCGGGCGCCCCGAACTGCTGGATGCACTGGTCGAGGGGCCGGGCCTGACACGCTTTACCGAAGGGACGCTGACCGACCGGGACGCGCTGACCGCCGATCTGGCGCGGATCCGGCATCGCGGCTTTTCCCTGGACGACGAGGAACGGACGCGGGGGATGCGCTGCATCGCGGCCCCGGTCTTCGACCTGTCGGGCGAGGCGCTTGGCGGGATCTCGGTCAGCGGTCCGGCGCACCGGATCGGCCCCGAACATATCAAGACGCTTGGCGCGACGGTCGTCGCCGCCGCGCAGGACCTCAGCGAGGCGCTTGGCGCCGCACCCGCCGAGGCGCGCTGAAGACCGGGGGCCGCGATCGTCACGCCCCCCGGCCCCATCTCAGTGCCCGCCGAAGAAGGCGAACTTGGCCACGAACAGCCCGGCGATGACCCAGGTCGCGGCATGGACCTGCCCTGCCCGCCCCGTCAGCAGCTTGATCGCCGCATAGGACACGAAGCCGAAGGCCAGCCCGTTCGCGATGGAATAGGTCAGCGGCATGGCGATGGCCGTCAGCACCGCGGGCGCGGCCTCGGTCACGTCGTCCCAGTCCAGCTCGGCCAGTTCGCGCAGCATCAGCGTGGCCACATACAGCAGCGCGGGCGCCGTCGCATAGGCCGGGACCGCCCCCGCCAGCGGCGCGAAGAACATCGCCAGCAGGAACAGGACGCCCACGACGACGGCGGTCAGCCCGGTCCGCCCGCCTGCCTGCACGCCCGACGCGCTTTCGACATACGCGGTGGTCGAGGATGTTCCCAGCATCGAGCCAAGGGTGATCGCGGTGGAATCCGCCATCAGCGCGCGGCCCAGGTTCGGGTCGCGATCCGTGCCCTTGTCACTCAGAAGCCCCGCGCGCTTCGCGACCCCGATCAGCGTGCCCGTCGCGTCGAACACCTCGACCAGCACCATGACCAGGATCACCTGGAAGATGCCCGCCGTCAGCGCGCCCGCGATGTCCAGCTGCAGGAAGGTCGGCGCGATCGGGGGCGGCATCGACACGACGCCGCCGAAGCTGCTGACGCCCAGCAGGATCGCCGCGACCGTCACGACCAGGATGCCGATCAGGATCGATCCGCGCACGTGCAGCGCATCCAGCGTCACGATCAGGAAGAAGCCCGCGATGGTCAGCGCCGTTCCGGGCGCGGTCAGATCGCCCAGGCCCACCAGCGTGGCCGGGTTGTCCACCACGATGCCCGAGGATTGCAGCGCGATGATCGCGAGGAACAGCCCGATCCCCGCCGCGATGGCGCTGCGCATGGATGCGGGAATCCCCCCGATCAGCCAGCGCCGGATGCCCGTCACCGACAGGACCAGGAAGACGATCCCGCTGATGAAGACCGCGCCCAGTGCCTGCTGCCAGGTGAAGCCCATGCCCCCCACCACGGTAAAGGCGAAGAAGGCGTTCAGCCCCATCCCCGGCGCCATGCCGATGGGCCAGTTCGCCCAGACGCCCATGATCAGCGACCCCGCCGCCGCCGCAAGGCAGGTCGCCACGAAGACCGCGTCGCGGTCCATTCCGGTGCTGGACAGGATCTCGGGATTGACGAAGATGATATAGGCCATCGTCAGGAAAGTGGTCAGACCGGCGATCAGCTCGGTCCGGATGCTGCTGCCCTTCTCGGCCAGCTTGAAGAAGTTCTGCATTGTCCCCCCTTGGCGGGTTCTGGGCCGCCCTTTCGGCGCAGCATGGGCGCGTGCAAGGGCTGTCTCAACCGGGCTGGGTCGCTCAAGTCTTTCCACGAAATCTTGAAAGCGGGCCGATCTTCGACGATTCGTTGATAGTGAATTTGGCAAAGCGGCGCTTGCACGCGGCCCTTATGCGCGATTTTGTGAACGCGCGACACCCCGAAGAACCGGAGATGAAGATGCGCTACAGCCGCGACCTGCGAGGATATGGCGAAACCCCACCCGATCCGCGCTGGCCGGGAAATGCGCGCATCGCCGTGCAGATCGTCCTGAACTACGAAGAGGGCGGCGAGAACAGCATCGAGCATGGCGACCAGGCCTCCGAGGCCTTCCTGTCCGAGATCATCGGCGCCCAGCCCTGGCCCGGCCAGCGGCACTGGAACATGGAATCGATCTACGATTACGGCGCGCGGTCGGGCTTCTGGCGGATGCACCGGATGCTGAAGGACCTGCCCGTCACCGTCTATGGCGTGGCGACCGCGCTGGAACGCAGCCCCGAACAGGTGGCCGCGATGAAATCCGCCGGATGGGAGATCGCGACCCACGGGCTGCGCTGGATCGATTACCGCGACGTTCCCCCCGAGGTCGAGGCCGACCACATCGCCCGCGCCGTCGAGCTGCACCGCCAGGTCACGGGCGAACGCCCGCGCGGCTTCTACCAGGGGCGCTGTTCGATGAACACGATCCGGCTGGGCTGCGAGGAAGGCGGCTTCGAATACCTTGCCGACAGCATCGCGGACGAACTGCCCTACTGGCACGAACACGATGGCCGTGCGCAGCTGATCGTGCCCTATACGATGGATGCGAACGACATGCGCTTCTCGTCGGGTCAGGGTTTCGGGACGGGGACGGATTTCTTCGACTATCTCCGCGACAGCTTCGACATGCTCTATGCCGAAGGGGCGGCGGGGGCGCCCAGAATGTTCTCGATCGGGCTGCATTGCCGGCTTGCGGGCCGTCCGGGCCGCGCGATGGCGCTGCGGCGGTTCCTGGACCATGTGCAATCGCACGAGGGGGTGTGGTTCGCCACGCGGCTGGACATCGCGCGCCACTGGGCGGCCGAACATCCCTGGCAGCCGCGCCAGCGCCCCTCGCGCATGGATCGCGCGGAATTCGTCGAACGCTTCGGCGGCATCTACGAACACTCGCCCTGGATCGCCGAACGCGTCTGGGACGCCGAGATGGGCGCCGTCCATGACAGCGCGGCGGGGCTTGCAGGCAGGATGGCGCAGGTCTTCCGCGCGGCGGACGATGCCGAACGGCTGGGCGTCCTGCGCGCGCATCCCGACCTGGCGGGCAAGCTGGCGCAGGCACGGCACCTGACCGCCGACAGCACCGCCGAACAGGCCAGCGCCGGACTGGACGCCCTTACCGATGCCGAACGCGCCGAGTTCACGCGCCTCAACGAGGCCTATGTCGCGCGGCACGGCTTCCCCTTCATCATCGCCGTGCGCGACCACGACAAGGCGGGCATCATGGCCGCCATGCGGGCGCGGCTGGACAAGGATACCGAAACCGAACGCAGCACGGCCGAGGAACAGGTCGCGCGCATCGGAGAACTGCGCCTGAAGGAGGCCCTTGCATGACCGACCAGCCCCCCAGGGACGCCCCGACCGGCAATGTCCCCGAAACCGCCCTGCCCGGCCCCTATGCCGGTCCCGTCGCGGGCCTGCCCCCGCAGGCCGGGCTGACCACCGACACCGCCGTCTTCACCGAAGCCTATGCCGTCATCCCCCGCACCGTCATGCGCGACATCGTGACCTCGTTCCTGCCGGGATGGCGGGGCATGCGCATGTGGATGCTGGCACGCCCGCTGTCGGGCTTTGCCGAGACGTTCAGCCAGTACATCGTCGAGCTGGCCGAGGGCGGCGGCTGCGACACCCCCGAGGACGACCCCGAGATCCAGCACGCCTTCTTCGTCACCGGAGGAGAGATGTGCCTGACCATCGACGGGACCGAGCACCTGATCGGGCCGGGCGGCTTCGCCTATGTCCCCCCCGGCACGCCCTGGACGCTGCGCAACACGACGCCGGGGAACACGGGCTTCCACTGGTGGCGCAAGCGCTGGCAGCCCGCCGCGGGGATCGACCGCCCCGATCCCATCGTGACGCGCGAACAGGATATCGCGCCCTCGATGATGCCCGACACGGATGGCGCATGGGGCACCACGCGCTTCATGGACCCCGCAGATCTGCGCCATGACATGCATATCACGCTGGTCACCTTCCAGCCGGGCGGGTCGATCCCCTTTGCGGAAACGCATGTGATGGAACACGGCCTGTTCGTGCTGGAGGGCAAGGCCGTCTATCGCCTCAACCGCGACTGGGTCGAGGTGGGCGCGGGCGATTTCATGTGGCTGCGCGCCTTCTGCCCGCAGGCCTGCTATGCCGGCGGGCCGGGGCGCTTCCGCTACCTGCTCTACAAGGATGTGAACAGGCACGCGCCGCTCTGGCCGAACCGCTAGGCCTTGGTGGCGGGCGCGGGCGGGGTGCGGGGCGCGGCGCGAAGCCGGGCCTCGCGCCAGGTGATATAGGTGATCGCCCCGATCATCATCCCGCCGCCCAGCATGACCCATCCGTCCAGCGGCTCGTGGAAGACGATCACGCCGACAAGGCTGGCCCAGACAAGCTGCAGGAAGGTCACGGGCTGGGTCACCGTCAGCGGCGCGGCGGCGAAGGCGCGCGTCATGCTGTAATGGCCCGCCGTCGCGAAGACCGCGACCAGCCCCAGCCACATGATCTGCCCGAAGGTCGGCGGCACCCATTGCGCGATGGCCAGCGGCAGCAGGCCGATGGCGACGGTCAGCGACATCATCGCCACCACGACCGAGGCCGGGATACGCTCGCTCAGGCGCTTGGCCACCAGGTAGGACGCCCCGAAGGCGATGGCCGCGCCGATCTGCGACAGGTGGCCGGGATCCAGCGGACGCATGCCGGGCCGCAGGACGACCAGCGCCCCCAGCAGCGCGACGCCCACCGCCGCGATCCGCCGCGCGGCCAGCTTCTCGCCCATGAACAGCGCCGCGCCCACGGTCACGATGATCGGGTTGAGGAACCCGATCGCCGTCACCTCGGCCACGGTGATGCGCGACATGGCATAGAACCACAGCGTCACCGCGACGCAATGCAGCGCCCCGCGCGTGGCGATCAGCCCCCAGACCGGACGAGAGAAACCGCGCCGCAGCGCCGGGACCAGCACCGGGGCCAGGAAGACCAGCCCGATGACGAAGCGGATGAAGGCCGCCTGCGCCGCGGGCAGCGCGCCCTCCAGCCCGCGCACGATACTGTTGACCATGACGAAGCACGCGCCGGTCAGCAGCATCCAACCGATGCCGATCATGTCGCGACGGGTCTGGGAATTGTCCTGCATGATCTGCAACTGCCGAGTTTCGCGCGGCAAGGCAAGGATTAACTGCGGCTCAGGCGTCGCTTATCAGCTTCCATGCGATCGACCACATCAGCAGCGCAACCAGCGTGTCCAGCACGCGCCACGCCACCGGCCGCGCGAAGACCGGCGCAAGATAGCGCGCGCCATGCCCCAGCAGCAGGAAGAAGACCAGCGATCCGGTCATCGCCCCCAGCCCGAACACCCAGGGCCGCGGCCATTGCGCCGAGATGCCACCCAACAGCAGCACGGTATCCAGCCAGACATGCGGGTTCAGCCATGTCAGCGCGGCGATCACGGCCATCGCGCCCCACAGCCCCCGATCCTCGCCCTCGGGGCGCAGGGCGGCGCCGCCACGAATGGCCGACATCAGCGACCGCGCGCCATAGGCCAGAAGGAAGATCACGCCGCCCCACCGCATCGCGCTGGCCAATGCGGGCGCGTTCTGCAGGATGCCGCCCATGCCCGCCACCCCAAGCGCGATCAGGACCGCATCCGACAGCGCGCAGAACAGCACGACCGGCAGCACGTGCCGCCGCAGGATGCCCTGCCGCAGCACGAACGCGTTCTGCGCCCCGATCGCCGCGATCAACGAGATGCCGGTCCCCAAACCGCCGAAATAGGATGCAAGCATGTCATCACCTCCGGTCATTGCCCTAGCGTGACGCGAGGATTAACGTAACTGAAAAGTTCTTACGTGGATTAAGCACAGCTAATGTTCGACTATCCCGCCCTGGCCGCCCTGGCCGAGATCCTCCGGCGCGGCAGCTTCGATGCGGCGGCGGCTGCACTGGGTGTCACGCCGTCGGCCATCTCGCAGCGGATCCGCAATCTCGAGGAACGGGCGGGGACGGCGCTGATCGACCGCGGCCCGCCCCTGCAGGCGACCGAGGCCGGCGCAAGGCTGGCCGCGCATCTGGAGAACGTGCGCCTGATGGAATCCGCGCTGGACGACCGCACCGTGCCGCAGATCCGCATCGCGCTGAATGCCGACAGCCTTGCGGGCTGGGCCATGCCCGCGCTGCGGCACGCGCCGGGGCTGCTGGACATCGTGATCGACGATCAGGACCACGCGGCGGACTGGCTGCGTCGGGGTCTGGTCATGGCGGCGCTGACGACGGCGGGCCGGCCCCTGCCCGGCTGCGATGCGGTCTTCATGGGGCATATGCGATACCGTGCGACCGCCAGCCCCGGCTTCGTGGCCGCGCATTTCGCAGGCGGCATGGATGCCGACAGCATGGCGGCGGCCCCCTGCCTGTCGTTCAACACCAAGGACGCGCTTCAGGACCAATGGGCGCGGCAGAAGCTGGGGCGCGCGGTGTCCCTGCCGCTGGTGCGCATCCCCGCGACCGAACCCTTTGCCCATGCGACGCGGCTGGGGATCGGCTGGGGCATGAACCCCGAGGCGCTGATCGCGGACGACCTGGCCGCCGGGCGGCTGGTCGATCTGGACCCGGACCTGCCCATCGACGTGCCGCTGCACTGGCAGGTGAACCGCATGATGGCGGGCGTGCTGAAGCCGCTTGGGGATGCCATGAAAAAGGCCGCCGGGAAGGCGCTGCTTCCCTGACGGCCCTTTCCTGCACGATGTCGGCGCGTCACAGCTGCGCGGCGACATCCTCGGTCAGGTCGAAATTGCCGGTGACGTTCTGGACGTCGTCGTCATCCTCCAGCGTGTCGATCAGCTTCATCAGCTTCTGCGCGGTCTCGACATCGGTGATCTCGGTCGGGGCCTGCGGCTTCCAGATCAGCTTCGCGGTCTCGGATTCGCCAAGGGCCGCCTCCAGCGCCGAGGAAACCTCGTTCAGGTCGGTATCCGCGCAATAGATCCAGTGACCTTCCTCGTCGCTGGACACATCCGAGGCGCCGGCCTCGATCGCGGCCATCATCACGTCATCCGCATCCCCGGCCGAGAGCGGGTACATGATCTCGCCCACGCGGTCGAACATGAAGCTGACCGAGCCGGACTGGCCCAGATCGCCGCCCGACTTCGCGAAATAGCTGCGCACGTTCGAGGCGGTCCGGTTGCGGTTGTCGGTCATCGCCTCGACCACCAGCGCGATCCCGTTGGGGCCGTAACCCTCGTAGCGGATCTCCTCGTAGTTCTCGGCATCGCCGCCCAACGACTTCTTGATCGCGCGGTCGATCACGTCCTTCGGGACGGATTTCGCCTTCGCTTCCTTGACGGCAAGGCGCAGGCGCGGGTTCTTTTCAGGGTCGGGGTCGCCCATCTTCGCAGCGACCGTGATCTCTTTCGCCAGCTTCGAGAACAGCTTCGAGCGCGCGGCATCCTGCCGGCCCTTGCGATGCTGGATGTTGGCCCATTTGGAATGACCTGCCATATCGGGCGTCCTTCACGCTTCTTCATGTAAATCGGAATCTGGCCCCGCTTGTAGTCCACCCCGACCACCCATCGCAAGCCACGAGAACCCAAGCACCGGATCCGGCGTTGCCCCCGACATGGCCCGCACCTGCGGGCCGGAAAGGGACAGATGACAATTCCGCAGATCACCTTGTTTTCGCTTCTGGGCGTGACGGTTTGCCTGATGATGTGGGGGCGGCTCCGCTACGACTATGTCGCGTTCGGATCGCTGATGGCCGCGGTGCTGCTGGGCCTCGTGCCCGCGGATCAGGCGTTCTCGGGGTTCGGCAACCCGACCACGGTCATCGTGGCGCTGGTGCTTGTGGCGACGGCGGGCCTGACCCGGTCGGGGGCGGTCGCGCGGCTGACGCGCATCCTGTCGGGCCGCGAACGCAGCACCACGGCCCATGTCGCGCTGTTCGGCGCGGTCGGCGGGCTCCTGTCGGGCTTCATGAACAACATCGCGGCGCTGGCGATGCTGATGCCGGTCGATCTTCAGACCGCCCGCAAGGCCAAACGCGCCGCCGGGCTTACGCTGATGCCGCTGGCCTTCGCGACGATCCTGGGCGGGATGCTGACGCTGATCGGCACGCCGCCTAACCTGATCGTGTCGGGATTTCGCGCCGATGTCGTGGGCGAGCCCTATCGCATGTTCGACTTCCTGCCGGTGGGCGGGGCGGTCGCGCTGGCGGGCATCGTCTTCGTCGCGGCCCTTGGCTGGCGCCTGCTGCCGCGCCGCGACAATGACGGCAGCGACAATTCGGGACCGCAGCGGCGCTATATCAGCCATCTGGTCGTCACCGATGCCAGCAGCCTTGCCGGTCAGACCATCAGCGAGGCCCGCGACGAGGCCTCGGGCGCGCAGGCGCGCATCATCGGCCTGCGCCGCCGCGGCACCGAATCCCACGAGGCCCTGGACGAAATGCAGATCGAGGCCGGCGACGTGCTGATCATGCGCGCCGATCCCGCCGCCCTGGACGAGTTCCGCGTGAACGCCCGGCTGGCATTCCCCGACGGCCATTCCGAACCCCGCGCCCGCAAGGACAGCGAGGGGCAGCAGCTGATCGAGGTGCTGATCCCGCGCACCTCGGACCTGATCGGACGCTCGGCCCAGTCCTTCGGGCTGGCGAACCGCCATGACAGCATCCTGATGGGCCTGCGCCGTGGCGGCCTGACCCTGCGAGAGGACGTGCTGCGCCGTCGCCTGCAATCGGGCGACCTGCTGCTGGTGCTGACCCCCGAAAGCCGCATCGACGAACTGCTCCAGTCGACATCGCTGCTGCGCATCGACGGCGCCAGCCTGCCCGTGCAGCGCGAAGGCCACATGACGGCGGCGGTCGGGATCTTCCTTCTGGCGGTGCTTGCCGCGACCTTCGGGCTGACGACCATGCCCATCGCGCTTGGCTGCGTGATCCTGGCCTATGTCGCCTTTGGGGTGCTGTCCCCACGAGAGATCTATGCCCATGTCGACTGGCAGGTCATCGTCCTGCTGGGTTCGATGATCCCCCTGGGGCTTGCGTTGGACGAGACCGGAGGCTCGGCGCTGATCGCGAATGCGATCGCGGGATTGACGCAGGGTTACCCCGCCTGGGCGTCGCTGGTGCTGCTGATGGCCGCCACCATGATGCTGTCGGACGTGCTGAACAACAACGCGACCACGATTATCGCGGCCCCCGTCAGCATCCGCCTGGCCGAGGCCCTGCAGGTCCAGCCCGATGCCTTCCTGATGGGCGTGGCAGTGGCGGCATCATGCGCCTTCCTGACGCCCATCGGGCACCAGAACAACACGCTGATCCTTGGGCCGGGCAATTACCGCTTCGGCGATTACTGGCGCATGGGCCTGCCGCTGGAGCTGATCGTCATGGCCGTGTCGGTGCCGCTGCTGCTGATCGTCTGGCCGCTCTGATCGCGGGAAAACCGGCAGCCTGACATGCAAACGCGGCCCCGGATGGGGCCGCGCATACATCGGATCGAACCGTTCAGGTCGCTTACAGCGCGGCGGCGCCGCCCAGGATGCGGCGAACCTCGCCTTCGCGGGTCAGGCCGCGTGCAGCCAGATCCTCGTCGTCGAGGCGGCTCAGGCGGTCCAGTGCGCGCATCTGCGGGCTGGCCTCGGCCAGTGCGACCATGGCGCGGCCCAGGGCGCGGAAGGGCGCCAGCAGCATGGCGGCGTTGAATTCGTTGGCTTTGCCGTTGGCAGAGACGATCGTGGCCATGTGGAAACTCCTTGCGAATGCCAAAGTCGTTTCCTCCCCTGCGCACAAGATCGGGTCTGGGGGCGCGGGATGCAACCGACGATGCTGCATGGCAGCATTGCATCCCGCGCGAGGCGGCCCGGCCTCAGTTAAGGGGCCAGATCACCGGGATCAGCAGCGATGCGACCACGGCCATCAGCAGGTTCAGCGGCAGACCGACCTTGATGAAGTCCGCAAAGCGGTATCCGCCCGGACCATAGACCAGCGTGTTGGTCTGATATCCGATCGGCGTCGCGAAGCTGGCCGATGCGCCCATCATCACCGCGATGACCAGCGGGCGCGGATCGACGCCCAGGGTGTTGCCCAGGCTGATCGCCACGGGCGTCACGATCACGGCGACGGCGTTGTTGGTCACCGTCTCTGTCAGCGTCGTCGCAAGGACATAGACCGCAAGCACCAGCGCCCAATGCGGCAGCGTCGCAAGCCAGGGCGCGACCTGGTCCACGACCAGCTGCACCGCGCCGCTGCGTTCAAGCCCCGCACCGACCGCCAGCATGGCGAAGATCAGCGCCATCAGGCGACCGTCGACGAAGGACAGCGCCTCGTCGGCGTCGATGCAGCGCGTGCCCAGCACGACCGCCACCCCGATGAAAGCCAGCAGCAGGATCGGCGCGATCTCGAGCGCGGACAGAAGCACGACACCCACCAGCGTCGCGACCACGATGGGCGCGTGCTTGCGGCGGAAAGCGCGGTCCGAGGGCGCGCTGACCTCGACCATGTCCATGTCGCTGGACAGGCGCTGGATGTCCTCCTGCGCGCCTTCCAGAAGCAGCGTGTCGCCGACGCGCACGACCAGGTCGTCCAGCTGGCGGCCGATATTCTGGTTCTTGCGATGCGCGGCCAGCACATAGACGCCATAGCGGCGGCGCAGGCGCATCGAGCCCAGGCTGCGCCCGACCATGTGGCAGCCCGGCGTGATCAGCACCTCGACCGTGGTGGTCTGGACCGAGCTGAGCTTGTCCACCATGCGCAGTTCCTTGTGGGACTGGAGGCCCAGGACCTCGGACATGGGGGTGCGCAGGACAACGCGATCGCCCTCCTCCAGGCGCACGCCGTCAAGGTCGCGGCGCAACGAGGCGTCGCCCCGCAGCACGTCGATCACGCGGGCGCTGTCGCGGGCGAAGATGTCGACCTCGTCCAGGGCCTTGCCGACCAGCGAGGACCCTTCGGGGATCGCGACCTCGGTAAAGAACTTGGCCTTGCTGCGGCCCGACAGAAGCGCGGACATGCTGTCGCGGTCGGGCAGGACGCGCGGGGCGACCAGCAGCAGGTAGATCACGCCGACGACGGCCATCGGCAGGCCGACCCAGGTGATCTCGAAGATGGTGAAATGCTCCATCCCCGAGGCGCGGGCCACGCCGTCGACCAGAAGGTTGGTCGAGGTGCCGATCAGCGTCATCGTGCCGCCCAGGATCGACAGGTAGGACAGCGGGATCAGCAGCTTCGAAGGGCTTTTGCCCATTTCGCCGGCAAGACGCATGAAGATGGGCATCATCACGACGACCAGCGGCGTGTTGTTGACGAAGGCCGACATCGCGCAGACCGCGATGCTGACCAGCGCCAGCGTCACCATCGGGCGATCGCCCGCATGATGCGCGGCCCTGTTGCCGATCCAGTCCAGCGCCCCGGTCCGGACGAGGCCGCCGACGATGATGAACATGAAGGCGATGGTCCAGGGGGCCGAGTTCGAAAGAACGCCAGCGACATCGTCGACGCGCAGGATGCCCAGCAAAAGCAGGACGACCGCGCCAAGGATGGCCGTCACCTCGGGGGGATAGGTTTCCCGGATGAACAGCGTGAGCATGCCGATGATGATGAAGATCGTCACGACTGCGGCGGTGGTGCCCGCCAACTCGAATCCGAACATTTAGAACCCATGGTTAGGCAGGGCACCGCCCTGCGTCGGCGCATACTGCTTCGGAAGCCACCCTTCCCGCAAGAGTGCTTCACGAAGCCGCAACGCCAAGTCACTTCAACGCGGTCAGGCGCCCTCGGGATGCGTCTGCGACAGGCGCCCGCCCATGCGGACGGCCTCGATGCGCTTGGCCATGCCGGTACGGTCGTCGGTCTCGACCAGGACGCCCGACAGGGTGCCCGGCCCCTCGGCGGGGGTGAAGCGGTCGCGCGTCATGCCGGTGACGAAGCGGCGCAGCGGCTCGGTCTTCTCCATGCCGATGACGCTGTCGTAATCGCCGCACATCCCCGCATCGCTCATGTAGCCGGTGCCGCGCGGCAGGATCTGGGCATCGCCCGTCGGGATATGCGTATGCGTCCCCACGACAAGGCTGGCGCGGCCGTCGCAGAAATGGCCGACGCCCATCTTCTCGCTCGTGGCCTCGGCGTGGATGTCGACCAGCACGGCCTGGACCATGCCGCCCGGCGGATGGGCGCGCAGCACCCCGTCCAGCGCCGAGAACGGATCGTCATAGGGCCGCGACATGAACACCTGGCCCAGGGCCTGCACGATCAGCGCCTTGCGCCCGCGCTGGTCGGTCACGATGGTCGATCCCCGCCCCGGCGCATCCTTGGCATAGTTCAGCGGCCGGATGATCCGCGGTTCCCGATCGATATAGGACAGCATGTCCTTCTGATCGAAGGCATGATCGCCAAGCGTCAGGCAATCCGCGCCCGATTCCAGCAGCAGCTGCGCATGACCCGCGGTCAGACCGCGCCCGCCGCTGCTGTTTTCGGCGTTCACAACGACAAGATCGGCCTTCAGGCGCGCACGCAGCCCGGCCAGGTTCTCCGTGATCGCACGCCGCCCCGAGCGGCCCATCACATCGCCAAGAAAGAGGATTTTCATGCCGCCCTGCTACGCCATCGGCACGAATTGCTCAAGACGCGACGGAAGGGCTGGTGCCGGCTGAGGGATTTGAACCCCCGACCCCCTGCTTACAAGGCAGACGCTCTACCACTGAGCTAAGCCGGCGAACCGGGTTCTGCGATAGCGCGGGACGCGCGCTTTCGCAAGCCGTCGCGCGCAGATCCGAAATTGGTGCGCGCCAGAAACGCGACCGCCAGCAGGCCCACCGCCATCACCAGCAGCGCCGCCGGCGCGGCATTGCCCAGATCCTCGAGGCTGGCGCGTTCATGGGTGCGGGTCGCCAGCGTCTCGAAGTTGAAGGGCCGCAGCAGCAGCGTCGCGGGCAGTTCCTTGACGCAGTCCACGAAGACCAAGAGCAGCCCCGCGCCCACCGATCCGCGCATCAGCGGCAGATAGACCGCGCGCAGGACGCCCCCCTCGTTCCGCCCGAGCGACCGTGCCGCCATCGGCAGCGACGGCGAGACGCGCGTGAAGGCCGCGTCGATCGCGCCCTGCCCGATGGCGAAGAAGCGCACGACATAGGCCAGGACGATCGCCGTGCCCGTGCCGGTCAGGATCAGCCCCGGATCGTGGCCCGTCAGCGCAAGCCACGCATCGGCCACGCGGTGGTCCAGCGCGGCCAGCGGGATCAGGATCCCCACCGCCAGCACCGCCCCTGGCGCGGCGTAGCCGACCGTGGTGACCGGCATCAGCAGCCGCGGCAACCGGCTGGCCGACAGCCTTGCGCCATAGACCATGACCAGCGCCAGCCCCACCGTCACGAGCGCCGCGCAGGCCCCCAGCCACAGCGTGTTCAGCGTCGCCTCGAACAGGCCCGGCGTGATCCAGCCCTGGGGATAGGCGATGGCGTGGCGCGCGATCACCCCCACGGGCAGCACGAAGCCAAGCGCCACCGGAAAGGCGCAGGCCAGCATAGCCATGACGCCCCCCGCCCCCGACAACCGCGTGCGCGACACGGGGCGCGACTGGCGCGCGGTCTGATGATACCGCGCATGGCGGCGGGCGAACCGCTCGGCCAGGGCCAGCAGCACGACGATCGCCAGGATCGCGCAGGCGATCTGCGCCGCCCCGCCCGCGTTGCGTCTTTCCAGCCAGGTGGTGAAGATGCCGGTGTTCAGCGTCTGCACCCCGAAATAGCTGACGACCCCGTAATCCGCGACGGCCTCCATCATGGCGATGGCCGCGCCCGCGACGATGGCAGGACGCGCAAGGGGCAGCCCGACACGCGTGAACAGCCCCCACCGGCCGGTCCCCAGGGCGCGCGCGACCTCGAATGCGCTGCCGGACTGTTCCGTCAGCGCGACCCGCGTCAGCAGATAGACATAGGGATACAGCGCGGCCCCCAGCACCACGACGGCGGCGGGTGCAGACCTGATGCGCGGGAACCAGTAGTCCTGCGCGCTGGCCCAGCCGAACCAGTCGCGCAGCGCGATCTGCACCGGCCCCGAATAGTCCAGGAAATCCGCCAGCGCATAGGCCCCGACATAGGCCGGGACCGCCAGCGGCATCAGCAGCGCCCATTGCAGCCAGCGCCTGCCGGGGAAATCGTGCATCGCCACCAGCCACGCGGTCCCCGCCCCCATGATCGCGGCCAGAAGGCCGGTCCCGGCGGCCAGCGCGACCGTCGTCATGAAGTATCGCGGCATGACGGTGGCCATCAGGTGGGGCCAGATGTTCTCGGTCGGGTTGGCGGCGATCCACGCGACCGCAAGGATCGGCAGCAGCACGCCCGTCGCGACCAGCACCGCCGCCAGCGACCATCCCTGCCGCAGCACGCGCCTGCGGGGCCTTGCGGTCTGCGGGGATCGGTCGGGGTTCTGGGATGCGGCGGTCATGGTGACGGTCTTGCCCCAAAGCAATTTGACTGTCCACGCCCGAAGACTATTCTGCGCAGCGACAAGGCCCCGGCAAACGGGGTACGGCAGCCAGAGGGGCGGGACGACAGATGCAGATGGTCTTTCACTTGGGCGTGCACGCCACGGATGGCGACAGGTTGCTCAGGACGCTGCAGGAGAACCAGCCGCAGCTTCGGCACGCCCGGACCGAGGTCGTCGTCCCCGAACGCCACAAGGACATCTTCGACGAGGCGCTTCAATCGCTTGCGGGCGGAAACTCGACCCCCGAGATGGAACAGATCATGCTGGACGCCATGCTCGAGGCCGAGGATCCGCAGCGCGTCATCATGTCCACCGCCACCTTCATGGGTGCCTTCGGGCGGGTCGTCGGCCGCGAGGGGCTGTACCCGCAGATCGGGCGGCGCGCGGCGGCGCTGACGCGGCTGTTCCCGTCCGCCCGGACCGAGTTCTTCCTTGCGATCCGCAACCCCGCGACGCTGCTGTCCGACGTGCTGCCGCAGTTCACGGGCGGCGATTATACCGAGCTGATGCAGGGCAACCAGCCGATGGACCTGCGCTGGCGCGATGCCATCCAGCGGCTGGTCGCATCCGTGCAGGGTCGCCGCATCGTCATCTGGTGCCACGAGGACGTGCCCCTGATCTGGCCCGAGATCGTGCGCATGGTCGCGGGCGCGGGGCCGGACATCCCGCTGAAGGGCGGGTCGGCCTATGTGAACGACCTTCTGACCGACGAGGGCGCGCAGCAGCTGCGCGACGCGCTGTCGGGCCAGGACCAGCTGTCGGTGTCGCGCCGAAGGGCGATCTTTACCAACATCATCGCCCAGCACGCCAAACCCGATGCGCTGGACCAGTCGGTCAAGCTGCCGGGCTGGACGCAGGACGTGGTGGACCAGGTGACCGAGACCTATCGCGCCGACGTGGCCGAGATCGCGGTCCTGCCGGGCGTGGAATTCATCCTGCCGTGACGGGATTGGCCCGGTCCCCGTCGCGGGAACCGGGCAGCCTGCTCAGGCCATGCCCAGTGCGGACTTGTACATCTCGAGGATGGCTTCCTCTTCGGCGATGTCGTCGCGGTGACGCTTGCGCAGGGCCACTATCTTCTTCATGACCTTGGTGTCGTAGCCGCGCGCCTTCGCCTCGGCCATCACCTCTTTCTGGCGCTCGCTGATGTCCTTCTTCTCGGCTTCCAGCTGCTCGAATTGCTCGATGAACTGGCGCAGCTCGTCTGCTGCGACGCCGTAGGCCTGATCGTCCTGCATCGGTTCGTCCCCATACTGCTTTCGCCATGGGTGTTAGGCGGTCTTGCCCCGACGTGCAATCGCCGCTAGGCCCAAGGCCCGAAGCTTGGGCGACCCGACGCCGCAGGAGGACGCGATGACGATGTATGACTGGCTGATCTGGATCGGCGCCGCACTGACCGTGACCGGGCTTGCCGGCATCGTCTGGTGCATCACCACCGTGACGCGCGCCCGCCGCGCCGGGCTGGACGACGAGGCGCTGCGCATCCGCATGCGCAAGGTGCTGGCCGTCAACATGGGCGCGCTGGCCTTCTCGACCATCGGGCTGATGCTGGTGGTGGTCGGCATCATGCTGGCACCCTGAGGGCGCGGGCATGAAGGCACTGATCCAGCGCGTTTCCGAAGCCTCGGTCGAGGTCGGGGGACAGGTCGTGGGCCGCATCGGTCCTGGCCTGCTGGTGCTGGTCTGCGCCATGCGCGGCGACGACGACACCGCCGCCCCCAAGCTGGCCGCCCGCATCGCCAAGCTGCGCATCTTCCGCGACGAGCAGGACCGGATGAACCGCTCGATCCTGGATGTCGGCGGGCAGGCGCTGGTCGTCAGCCAGTTCACGCTGGCCGCCGATACGCGCAGCGGGAACCGTCCCGGCTTCTCGCAGGCGGCGCCGCCCGACGAGGGGCGCGACCGCTACGAGGGGTTCGTGCAGGCGATGCGCGATCAGCAGATCCAAGCCGAAACCGGCATCTTCGGGGCCGACATGAAGGTGCGCCTGCTGAACGACGGCCCGGTCACGATCATGATGGACAGCGCCGACCGCGCTTGACTTCGGGCGCGTCCTGCCCCATCTGAACGGCTTGTCTGGCCCCGCTGCCGCGTGAGCAGCCGCAGGTTTCCTGCCCGGTCCCGACACGATCTTCCGGTTTCCCATCACGCGGGGAGGCTTGCGGGACCCTCGTATTTCGCCCGCACCTTGCCACATGCCGCATGACGACGCGGCCCCGCACCCGTGCCTTGTTCGAGGGGGCCCGGGCGAGAAAGAGACCTATGAACAAGCCCGATTTCCGCCGCCCCCGCCGCGGCAAGCCCGTCGATGCACCCGTCGCGAACGAGGGCCGCCGCGCGCCGTCGCGCCCGCCCCTGTCCGAGGGACCCTTCTTCGACATGGGCATCGACGCCCGCATCAACGCCAACATCACCGCCATGGGCCTGACGAAGCCCACGCCGATCCAGACTCAGGGCATCCCCCACGTGGTCGAGGGTCGCGACGTGCTGGGTCTTGCCCAGACCGGGACCGGCAAGACGGCGGCCTTCGGCCTGCCGATGCTGACCCGCCTGATCAAGTTCGGCAAGAAGCCCGACCCGAAGACCTGCCGTGCGCTGATCCTTGCGCCGACGCGCGAACTGGCCACCCAGATCGCCGCGAATATCGACGCCTATGCCGAAGGCACGCCAATCCGCAGCTTCCGCGTCGTCGGCGGCGCCTCGATCAACGTCCAGACCGAGCGCATGTCGCGCGGCGTGGACGTGCTGATCGCCACGCCGGGCCGCCTGATGGACCTGATCGAGCGTCGCGCGATCGACCTGTCGGCAACCACCTATCTGGTGCTGGACGAGGCCGACCAGATGCTGGACATCGGCTTCATCCACACCCTGCGCAAGATCGCCAAGATGCTGCCGCGCGAACGCCAGACGCTGATGTTCTCGGCCACCATGCCAAAGCTGATGCAGGAACTGTCGGACACCTATCTGACCGATCCGGTCAAGGTCGCCGTCAACCCGCCGGGCCAGGCCGCCAAGAAGATCGAGCAGGGCGTCCACTTCACGCCGCAGGGCGACAAGGCCACGCTGCTGTCCGAATACATGTCCAAGCATGTGGGCGAACTGGCGATGGTCTTCGGCCGCACCAAGCACGGCTGCGAGAAGCTGGCCAAGCTCTTGGACAAGTGGGGCTTCAAGGTCGCCGCGATCCACGGCAACAAGTCGCAGGGCCAGCGTGAACGCGCGCTTGCCTCCTTCCGCGCGGGCGAGACGCATGTGCTGGTCGCGACCGACGTGGCCGCGCGCGGTCTGGACATCCCGCAGGTCGCCCATGTCTACAACTACGACCTGCCGAACGTCCCCGAGAACTATGTCCACCGCATCGGGCGGACGGGCCGCGCGGGCCGCGACGGTCGCGCCGTGGCCTTCTGCGCTCCGGCCGAGATGGGCGAACTGCGCGCCATCGAGAAGGCGATGAAGACCCAGATCAACGTGATCGGCGGTCATCCCTGGACCCCGCCCCCGTCCGAGCCGAAGCGCGGCGGTCGCGGTGGCGGCGGTGGCGGCAACCGCCCCCCGCAGGGCGGCAACAAGCGCCCCACGCGCCGTCCGGGCAACGGCCCCAAGCGCTGACGTGACAGGCAAGGCCGCGGCGACACCCTCGCCGCGGCTTTCGCTTGAGATGGGCGCGCGGCGCGGCTATCTGCTGGCGCCATGGCGAAGCTCTATTTCAACTATTCCACGATGAATGCCGGCAAGAGCACCTTGCTGCTGCAGGCATCCTACAACTATCGCGAACGCGGGATGGCGACGCTGCTGCTGACGGCGGCGCTGGACGATCGCGCGGGCGCGGGGCGCATCGCCAGCCGCATCGGCATCGGGGCGGACGCCACCGTCTTCGGCCAGTCCGACGACCTGTTCGCGCTGATCGCGGATCAGGGCACGGGCTGCGCCTGCATCTTCGTGGACGAGGCGCAGTTCCTGACCCGCGAACAGGTCTGGCAGCTGGCCCGCGTGGCCGACGATCTGGGCATCCCCGTCATGTGCTATGGCCTGCGCGTCGATTTCCGGGGCGAGCTGTTCCCCGGATCCGCAGCACTTCTGGCCCTGGCCGACGACATGCGCGAGGTGCGCACCATCTGCCATTGCGGGCGCAAGGCGACGATGGTCGTGCGCAAGGACGGCCAGGGCCGCGCCATCACCGAGGGCGCGCAGGTGCAGGTCGGCGGGAACGAGACCTATGTCTCGCTCTGCCGCAGACACTGGCGAGAGGCCGTGGGCGACTGAAACCCGATCAAATCTGTGCGTCACGGCCCTGCCCCGCGTTGCGGCGCGGCGGGGTCTGATGTAACCATCACGCCCAAACAGGCAAAGGGACATGAAGATGCGCGCATTCCTGCTTCTGGGCGCGGCCGTATTGGGCTTGGCGACCTCCGCGCAGGCCTTCGATACGAACGCCAAGGCCGCCTGGGTCTATGACGTCCAGACCGGCACCGTTCTGATGGAAAAGAACGCCGAGGCGTCGATTCCGCCCGCCTCGATGTCCAAGCTGATGACGCTGTACATGCTGTTCGAGGCGATCGAGGAAGGCCGCGTCCAGCTGGACACCCAGCTGCCCGTCTCGACCCGCGCGCGGCAGATGGGCGGATCGACCATGTTCCTGAACGAACTGGATCGCCCCACGGTCGAACAGCTGATCAAGGGCATCATCGTGCTGTCGGGCAACGATGCCTGCGTGGTCGTGGCCGAAGGGCTGGCCGGAACCGAGGAGGCCTTCGCCCGCCAGATGACCGAGCGTGGCCGCGAGATCGGGCTGGAGAATTCGTCCTTCCGCAACGCGACCGGCTGGCCGAACCCCGAACACCGCATGTCCGCCGAGGATCTGGGCCGCCTTGCGCGCCTGCTGGTCGAGAAGTTCCCGCAATACTACCAGTATTTCGGCCTGGCCGAGTACCGCTTCGACGACCGCGCGCCCGCGAACCGCTTCAACCGCAACCCGCTGCTGCGGCTGGGGATCGGGGCCGACGGCCTCAAGACCGGCCACACGCAGGAGGCGGGCTATGGCCTGGTCGGTTCGGCCAAGCAGGACGACCGCCGCGTGATCTTCGTCATCAGCGGCCTGGAGACCGAGGACGCCCGCGCCGAAGAGGCCGAGCGCATCACCCAGTGGGCCTTCCGCCAGTTCACCATGCGCAACCTCGTTCCCGCGGGCGAGACCGTGGTCGATGCCCCCGTCTGGCTGGGCACCGCGAACACTGTCGGGCTGACCACGCAGAACGGGGTGAACGTGCTGGTTCCGGCGGGCGCGCAGGACCAGGTGGACGTGCAGGTCATCTATGACAGCCCCCTGCCCGCGCCCATCGCCAAGGGCGACAAGCTGGGCGAGCTGGTCGTGACCATCCCCGGTACGCGCGACACCGTGACCCCGCTGGTCGCGACCGCCGATGTCCCCGAGGCGGGCTTCCTCGGGCGGCTGAAGGGCGCGGTGATGCAGCTGGGCCAGCGCGCTATCGACGCCGTCACCGGCTGATGCTGATCAGCTTCGAGGGCATCGACGGCTGCGGCAAGAGCACGCAATCGCGCCTTCTGGCCGATGTGCTGACCGCCGAGGGGCGCGAGGTCGTCCTGACCCGCGAACCCGGCGGCAGCCCCGGCGCCGAGGAGATCCGCCGCCTTCTGGTCGAGGGTGCCGGCGAGCGCTGGTCCCCCGAGACCGAGTGCCTGCTGTTCACCGCGGCCCGGCGCGATCACATGGAACGGCTGATCCGCCCCGCGCTGGATGCGGGCCGCACGGTGGTAACCGACCGCTTTGCCGACAGCACGCGCGTCTATCAGGGCGCGGCGCGCGGCGATCTGCGTGTGCTGGTCGATCAGCTTCACGGCCTGATGATCGGAACCGAGCCCGCGCGCACCTTCGTCATCGACATCGACCCCGAGACCGGCCTTGCGCGCGGCCAGGCCCGCGGCGGGACAGAGGACCGGTTCGAGAGCCTGGGCCTGGAATTCCAGCAGCGTCTTGCGCGGGGCTTTCGCGCGCTGGCCGCCGAATATCCCGAGCGCGTGCGCCTGATCGACGGTCGCGGCACCCCCGAACAGGTCGCGGCCCGCGTCAGGCAGGCCCTGTGAAGACCGAGATCGCGGATATCCCCGAGGCCGACCGCGTTCCCGGCGCCCCTCATCCCCGCCACGCGCCGCGCGTGCTGGGCCACGACGCCGCGATCGCCTCCTTCACCGAGGCCGCGCTGTCGGACCGCCTGCATCACGCCTGGATGCTGACCGGCCCGCGCGGCGTGGGCAAGGCGACGCTGGCCTGGGCGATGGCCCGCTGGCTGATCTCGGGCGCGACCGATCCCGGCCTGCGGACCGATCCCGACAGCCCCGAGATCCGGCGCATCGCCTCGCTTGCCGAGCCGCGCCTGCAACTGATCCGCAGGCCCTGGGACGACAAGGCGGGCCGCCTGTCCGCGCAGATCACCGTGGACGAGATCCGCAAGCTGCTGTCCTTCTTCCACCTCTCATCCGCCGAGGGCGGCCGCCGCGTCGCGATCATCGACGCCGCCGACGACATGAACGTCCAGGCCGCGAACGCGCTTCTGAAGGTGCTCGAGGAACCGCCCGCCGATGCGGTCATCCTGATCATCGCGCATCAGCCGGCGGGCCTGCTGCCCACGATCCGGTCGCGCTGCCGGACGCTGCGGCTTCAATCGCTGAACCCCGGCCAGATGGGCAACATCCTGGCCGACATGGGCATCGACGAGGATGCCGAGGCCCTGTCCGCCCTGTCCGACGGGTCCGTGGGCGAGGCGCTGCGCCTTGCGGGGCAGGACGGGCTGGACCGATACCAGGCGCTGGTGGACCTCTTCGCCTCGCTTCCGCGCATGGACAGGCTGGCCGCCGCGAAATTCGCGGATGGCGCGGCGGGACGCGCGACGGCGACGGGCGATCCGTTCGACCTGACGATCACGGTGATCGACCGCTTCCTGACGCGGCTGGCGCGTGCGGGGCTGATGGGGGCGCCCCTGCCCCAGGCCGCGCGGGGCGAAGGCGCGCTGATGGCACGGCTGTCGCCCGACGACATGGCCGCGCGGGCCTGGGCCGATGCGCAGGCGCGGCTGTCGGCGCGGGCGCGCGCGGGTCGGGCGGTCAACCTTGACCCTGCCGCGCTGGTCATGGATATGGTGCTGGAGCTTGCGCAACTGCCGCCCGCCCAATCCGCCCCGCCCCATCCGTAAGACCAGAAGGGACAGCCCATGCAGGATACGGCCCCGGCCCCCATCGTCGACAGCCACTGCCATCTCGATTTTCCGGATTTCGACGGCGAACACGATGCCCTGCTGGACCGCGCACGCGCGGCGGGCGTCACGCGGATGGTGACGATCTGCACGAAGCTGCGCCTTGAACCGCAGGTCCGCGCCCTGGCCGAGGCGCATGAGGGCGTCTTCTATGCCGCCGGCACCCACCCCATGAGCGTCGCGGACGAGCCCATGGCAACGGTCGATCAGCTGGTCGCACTGGCCCAGCATCCGAAATTCGTGGGCATCGGGGAAACGGGCCTCGATTACCACTACACCGCCGAAAGCGCGGGGGTGCAGCAGGAAAGCCTGCGCATCCATATCGAGGCCGCGCGCCGGACCGGGCTGCCGCTGATCATCCATGCCCGCGACGCCGATGACGACATGGCCCGCATCCTGACCGAGGAACACCGCGCGGGCGCATATGACTGCGTGATGCACTGCTTCAGTTCCTCGGCCGAGCTGGCCCATGCGGCGCTGGATCTGGGCTTCTACCTGTCGATGTCGGGGATCGCGGCCTTCCCCCGGTCCAAGGACCTGCGGGACATCTTCGCCGCCGCCCCCATCGACCGCATCCTCGTGGAAACCGACAGCCCCTATCTTGCGCCGCCCCCCCATCGCGGCAAGCGGAACGAGCCCGCCTATGTCGCCAAGACCGCCGCCGTGGGCGCCGAGGTGTTTGGGCTAGACTATGCCGAGTTCGCGGCCCGGACGACCGCGAATTTCGAACGGCTGTTCGCGAAGGCCGCATCGTGATCCGGGCGACGATCCTCGGATGCGGATCGTCGGGCGGCGTGCCGCGGCTGGGAAACCGTTGGGGCGCCTGCGACCCGTCCGAACCGAGGAACCGCCGCCGCCGCTGTTCCATGCTGATCGAGCGTGAGGGCCCTGACGGCACGACGCAGGTGCTGATCGATACCGGCCCCGACCTTGTGCCACAGCTGCTGGACGCCGATGTGGCGACGCTGGACGCGGTGGTCTTCACGCATGCCCATGCCGATCACTGCCACGGCATCGACGACCTTCGCCAGCTGGTCTACAACGCCCGTCGCATCCTGCCCGTCTGGGCCGACCGCCCGACCGCCGACGCGCTCGTCGAACGCTTCGGCTATGTCTTCGAAACGCCCGAAGGCAGCCAGTATCCCCCCATCTGCGAGCTGAACCTGATCGAGCGTGCCGTCACCATCGACGGCCCCGGCGGGCCCGTCACGCTGATCCCGTTCCGCGTGCAGCACGGCGACATCACCGCGCTCGGGTTCCGGGTCGGGGGGATCGTCTACCTGCCCGATGTCTCGGCCATCCCCGACGCCGCATGGCCGCTGATCGAGGAAGCGCCCGTCTTCGTCATCGACGCGCTGCGCCACGAGCCCCATCCCAGCCACGCCCATCTGGACCTTGCGCTGGAATGGATCGCGCGTGCCCGCAACCCTCAGGCCGTGCTGACGAACATGCATATCGACATGGATTACGCGAGCGTCGCGGCATCCACCCCCGACCACGTGATACCGGCCTTCGACGGCATGGTCATCGAAACCCACGGCGACACACCGGAACTGGCCCCCGCATTATGAGCGCACTCTTCACGATCATCCTTCCCGTTTTCCTGGTGGTCGGCTTCGGCTATACGGTGGCAAGGATCGGATGGTTCAAGGAGAGCGCGGTCGACGGGCTGATGACCTTCGCCCAGAACTATGCCGTGCCGTCGCTGCTGTTCGCGTCGATGGCGCGGCTGGATATCGGGTCCGAGTTCCGCCTGCCGCTGCTGCTGCCCTTCTACGTGGGCGCATTCGCCAGCTTCGGCGTCGCATGGGCCGGGGCGCGATACCTGTTCGGGCGGCCCGCGATGGACAGCGTGGCGATCGGCTTCGTCTGCCTGTTCTCGAACTCGCTGCTGCTGGGGGTGCCGATCACGGAACGCGCCTATGGCCCCGATGCGCTGACGGGTAACTGGGCGATCATCTCGATCCACTCGCCGCTGCTGTACACCTTCGGGATCACTGTGATGGAGTTCACGCGCGCGCGCGGGCAGGACCTGTCGGTCGGGCGCGTCGCTTTGCGTGCCGTCAGCGGCGTCCTGCGCACGCCGATGGTCATCGGCATCATGGCGGGCCTGGCGATGAACCTGCTGATCCAAGCGGGGCTGACCATGCCGCAGGGCTTCTGGGACGGGGTGGACATGATCGCCCGCGCCGCCCTGCCCGCCGCCCTGTTCGGGCTGGGCGGCATCCTGCACCGCTATCGCCCCGAGGGCGACATGGCGACCATCGCGATGTGCTGCGCGGCCAGCCTGATCCTGCACCCGGCCATCGCCTTCGGGCTGGCGCATCTTTTCGCGCTGGACGTGTCGGGGATGCGGTCGGCGGTGCTGACGGCGGCGATGTCGCCGGGGGTCAACGCCTATCTGTTCGCCAATATCTACGGGGTGGCCAAGCGCGTGGCGGCATCGACGGTTCTGGTCGCGACGGCCGCGTCGATCCTGACGATCTGGATGTGGCTGGCGATCCTTCCCTGACCGCCAGCCCCCGTCTCAGTGCGGGGTGACGCCCCGGATGCGTTCGGACCTGCGGCGCAGCAGCTCCACCGTGGTCAGCAGCGCGATCGAGAACACCACCAGCAGGGTCGCGACCGCAAGGATCGCGGGGCTGATCTGTTCGCGGATCCCGTTCCACATCTGGCGCGGGATGGTCTGCTGATCGGGTCCGGCGATGAACAGGACGGCCACGACCTCGTCGAAGGACGTCACGAAGGCGAACAGCGCCCCCGAGATCACGCCCGGCAGGATCAGCGGCATCGTCACCTTGAAGAAGGTCCGCCGCGGGCTGGCCCCAAGCGATGCCGCCGCGCGGTTCAGCGACTGATCGAACCCCACCAGCGTCGCCGTCACCGTGATGATGACGAAGGGAATCCCAAGCGTCGCATGCGCGAAGATCACCCCCAGATAGGTGCCCGCCAGGCGCCCGCATTGCGGGTCCAGGCCGAACAGGGTCAGCAGCTCGCACGGGTTCGAGTAGAAGAAGAACATCCCCGTCGCCGTGATGATCAGCGGCACGATCATGGGCGAGATCAGGATCGCCATGATCGCCCGCCGGAACGGCATTTCGGGGCGCGACAGGCCAAGCGCGGCCAGCGTCCCCAGCACCGTCGCCAGGATGGTCGAGAATATCCCGATGATGATCGAGTTCTTGGCCGCCTGCACCCATTTCGCATTCGCCCACGCATCGCCCCACCATGACAGGTCGCGCGGCCCGTCGGGCGCGGTCATCCCGAAGGTCAGCAGGCTGTCGTACCAGCGCATGCTGTAGCCTTCGGGATCGAAGCTCAGCATCTTGTCGGTGAAGGTGAAATAGGGCTCGGCGTTGAAAGACAGCGGGATGATGACGACGATCGGCGCGATCAGGAAGAAGAAGATCGCCGTGCAGATCGCGATATAGGCATAGTGCCAGATACGTTCGAGCGGGCTTGCATAGGTCGGAACTGCCATCTTCTATCCCAGCTTCAGGTTGTCGACGCCGACCAGCCGGTCGTACAGCCAATAGAGCACGAGGACCGCGCCCAGAAGCAGCGCGGCCAACGCCGCCGCCATCGACCAGTTCAGCGTGTCGGTCATGTGCATCGCGATCATGTTGGAAATCAGCTGCCCCGACGATCCGCCGACCAGCGCGGGCGTGATGTAGTAGCCGACCGCAAGGATGAAGACGAGCATCGCCCCCGCCCCCAACCCAGGCAATGTTTGCGGGAAATAGACCCGGCGGAACGCCGTCCAGCTGGTCGCGCCAAGGCTGCGCGCGGCGCGGACATAGGACGGGTTGATCGTCCGCATCACGGAATACAGCGGCAGGATCATGAAGGGCAGCAGGATATGCGTCATCGCGATGATCGTGCCCGTCTGGTTGTAGATCATCTGCAACCTCTGCCCGTCCCCGATGATGCCCAGCCACACGAGGATGTCGTTGATCACCCCTTGCTGCTGCAGCAGCACCATCCAGCTTGTCGTCCTGACCAGAAGCGAGGTCCAGAAGGGCAGCAGCACCAGGATCATCAGCAGGTTCGACTTGCGCATGGGCAGCGTCGCCAGCAGATGCGCGATCGGAAAGCCCAAGACGAAGGTCAGCGCCGTGATCAGCCCCGACAGCCAGAAGGTCCGCCAGAACAGCGTCAGGTAGATGCGGCGGTTCTCGGGGACCTGCACGATCTCGCCCATCTCGTTGCGGGTGCGATCGACCGAGGCGAGGTAGAAGTTGGACGTGACCGGCGTCGAGGCGCTGCGCATCACCGACCACAGCTGCGGGTCACCCCATTCCTCGTCGATCTCCAGCAGGGCCTCGCGATAGGGTGGCTCGATCCCGCGGCGGACCTTGCGCCCGGTCGAGGTGAACAGCGAGCGCGTCCCCGCCATGTCGTAATTGATGCGCGTCCCGACCACGCCGATGCTGCGCGCCTCGGCGCTGGCGGTCAGGTCGGCGGCCAGCGCGGCCCATGCCGCATCGTCCGGCACGGTGCCCGCGGGGGTCTCCGCGAACCAGGCCGAGACCTGCGGCATGTTCGCGGAAAATCCGTCATTGTGGAAAGAGCGTTGCAGCATCTGCCCGATCGGCACCACGAAGGTGATCAGGATGAAGGCCAGAAGCGGCGCGACCAGAAGGAAGGCGCGACGCCTTGCCTTGGACTGGCTGCGAGCCAGCGCGCGCGCAAGCGGCTTGCCATCCGCCGTGGTCAGCCTTGCGGGCGCGCCCGATGCCGTCGTGGCGATGGCTGCATGTGGATCAAGGGCTGCGTTCGCCATGTCGTCCCCGAAATTGGTCGGCCGCCGCGCCCTTGCGCGGCGGCCATCGTGGTCAGGAAGCGGCCAGCCAGGCGTTGAAGCGCTCGCTCAGCTCGGCATCGTGGTCGGCCCAGAATTCCGGGTCGTCCATGACGGCATTCTCCAGCGCCTCGGGGCTGGTCGGCATGTGGGGCGCCATCTCGGTCTCTCCGTCCTGGTACAGCCCCACCAGGTCGGCCGAGGATTTGCGCGCCGGGCCATAGGCGATGTATTTCGCCTGGTCCGCCAGCCGCTGCGTGTCGGTCGCGAATTTCAGATAGTCCATCGCGGCTTCGGGATTGGGCGCGCCCTTCGGGATCACGAACATGTCCATGTCCATGTACTGCCCGTCCCAGATCACCTCGAAGGGCTGACCCTCGGCGACCATCGCGTCGAAGATGCGACCGTTATAGACGGTCGTCATGCTGACCTCTCCGTCGGCCAGAAGCTGCACGGGCTGGGCGCCGGCTTCCCACCAGACGACGTCGTCCTTGATCGTGTCCAGCTTGGCGAAGGCGCGTTCGACGCCCTCGTCGCTGCCCAGTTCGTCATAGACATCGGCAGCGGCGACCCCGTCCGCGATCAGCGCAAGATACAGCGTGCGCTTGGGGTTCTTCGGCAGGCCGCGCTTGCCCGGGAAGGTCTCGGTGTCGAAGAAATCGACCGCGCTGGTCGGGGCATCGCCCTCGAACTTGGTCGTGTTGTAGGAAATGACCGTCCCCCAGACGATGTTCGCGACCGCGCAATCCAGCAGCGCGCCATCCACGAAGTCCTCGGTCGCGGCGGTGCCGTCGGGTGCGGCGGGCAGGCTTGCCGGGTCGATCTCGACCAGCGCGCCCTCGTCGCAGAGGCGGATCGCGTCGCTGACCTCGATGTCGAAGACGTCGCCGGTGACGTTGCCAGCCTCGACCTGCGCCTTGAGGGGCGTGGCGGGGTTGTCGGCGGCGATCATGTTGACCTTGATGCCCGTCTCCTCGGCGAAGGGCTTGTTGTATGCCTCGACCTGGCTTTTCTCATAGGCGCCGCCCCACGAGACGACGTTGACCTCTTGCGCGGTCGCGGAAAAGGCCATGCCCGCAAGGGCGGTGGACAGGATAAGCGTCGATTTCACGTGCATTTCTCCCAGTTGGTTCGGGCGTCTGTCGCGCCCTGACATCCGCCCCGTTCGGGGCGTGGTGCCGGGCGGGTTCGTCCCGCCCGGTCATTCGCGTCAGCCTGCAAGCCAGGCGTTGAAGCGTTCGTTCAGCTCGGCGTCGTGATCGACCCAGAACTCCAGGTCGGACCCGAGCGCATTGGTCATGTTCGCATCGGTCGTCGGCAGATGGGGACCCATCGGCTGGTCGGTCCCCTCGATATTGCCGACCATCGCGGCGGCCGAACGGCGCGGCGGGCCATAGCTGATGAACTCGGCCGCGCGGGCCTGCGGCGCGGGCGCCGTGGTCCAGGCGACGAATTCCAGCGCGTCCTCCAGGTTGGGGGCACCGGCGGGGATCACCCAGCCCTCCATCTCGAAGATCTGGCCGTCCCAGATGATCTCGAACGGCTGACCGTCGGCCTGCGCGGCGTTGAAGATCCGCCCGTTGAAGGCATAGGCCATGCTGACCTCTCCATCCGCCAGAAGCTGCGGCGGCTGGGCGCCTGCCTCCCACCAGATGACGTCGTCCTTGATGGTGTCCAGCTTGGCGAAGGCACGCGCCACGCCCTCGTCGGTGGCCAGCGTGTCATAGACCTCGTCGGCGGGAACGCCGTCGGCCATCAGCGCCAGTTCCAGGTTGAACTTGGCGCCCTTGCGCATGGTGCGCTTGCCGGGGAAGCCCTCGGTGTCGAAGAAATCGGCGGGCGTCGCGGGCTTGGCATCCGCGAATGCCTCGTCGTTGAACGCCAGCACCATGGAATAGACATCGGTGCCCACGAAGCATTCGGTCACCGCGCCGTCGATGAAATCGTCCATCGCGGCGGTGCCATCCTCGGCGGCCTTCAGGATCGCGGGGTCGATCGGCTCGACCAGCCCCTCGTCGCACAGGCGAACGGCATCGGCATATTCGACCGACGCCACGTCGATCGAGACGTTGCCGGCCTCGACCTGCGCCTTGATCGGCGTCGCGGGATTGTCGGCGTCGGACATGACGACCTCGGTCCCGGTCTCGGCCATGAAGGGCTTGGCATAGGCCTCGAGATGGCTGTTGCCATAGGCACCGCCCCAGGACAGCAGGTTGACCTCGGCCATGGCAGGCGCGGCGGTCATGCCGATCGCGGTGCCAAGCATCAGAATACGCTTCATCGAAAAACTCCCGAACATGGTTGATGCGGCGATGTTGGCCGTCGTTCTTGGCCGCCATTCGGGGCGGCGGGCCGGCGCGCGCTCAGACCGGGTCCAGCGCGCGGGCGTCCTGGGGATGCCATCCGATGCGGATCTGCTGACCGGCATCCAGACGCGTCTGTCCAATGGTGTTGCGCATCTTCATGACGAAATTGTCGCTGCCCGCGACCGACAGGCGGGCACGCAGGATGTCGCCCATATAGACGACGTCCATCACCCGCGCCTCGATCGTGTGGGCGCCGGGGGGCATCATCTCGGGCTTGAACTCGACACGCTCGGGACGGATCGAGACGGTCGTGCGCTGCCCCTTCTGGCGGATGTTCACGGCGGTCGCGTCGATCAGTCCGCCGCCGTCCAGACGCACCAGCGCCTTGTCGCCCTGCAGATCCTCGATCACGCCGGCAAGGGCGTTGTTCTCGCCGATGAAGCCTGCGACGAAGCTGTTCTCGGGGGCCTCGTACAGCTGCGCGGGCGGGGCAAGCTGCTGGATCCGCCCGTCGTTGAAGACGGCGATGCGGTCCGACATGGTCAGCGCCTCGCCCTGGTCATGGGTCACATAGACGACGGTGATTCCAAGATCCTCGTGCAACTGCTTGATCTCGAACTGCATATGTTCGCGCAGCTGCTTGTCCAGCGCGCCCAGGGGTTCGTCCATCAGAACCAGTTCGGGATCGAAGACCAGCGCCCGCGCCAGGGCGATGCGCTGCTGCTGACCGCCCGAAAGCTGCGCGGGACGCCGGCTGGCAAAGCTGCCCATCTGGACCATGTCCAGCGCCCGCTTGATGCGGTCCTCGCGCTCGGCCTTGGTCATGCCGCGCACTTCCAGCGGAAAGGACAGGTTCTCGCCCACGGTCATGTGGGGGAACAGCGCATAGTTCTGGAACACCATGCCGATACCGCGCTTGTGCGGAGGCACCTGGTTGATCGGCCGACCGTCCAGCCGGATATCGCCATGGGTCGCGGTCTCGAAGCCCGCAAGCATCATCAGGCAGGTGGTCTTGCCGGACCCGGACGGCCCAAGCATGGTGAGGAATTCGCCCTTGCCGATTGCAAGGTTCAGATCCTTCACGACAAGTGTCTGACCGTCATAGCTTTTCTGCACATGCTCGAAGGCGACGAATGCGTCGCCACTACGGTTGTCCAGCAATAGGCGCTCTCCCTGTTGTCGGTTTGTCGTTCAGCGCAGTCGGAGGTTAAGCGCCCCCCGGCCAAGCTGGCAACATTATTTGCGACATGGTTGCGCCACGGCACGGGGGTCTTGCATCCCCCGATCCGGCATGAGGGCGGGCGAAATCTTTCGCTGCCCCAGAAAAGGCAAACCGCCGCCCGAAGAACGGGCAGCGGTTTTTTTCATCGTCGAAGCAGCGGCTTACCAGGCTTTCTTCGGACCCTTGCGATGGGGCTTCTTGCCCTCGCGGCGGGGGCCGTCCTTGCCCGGTCCCGGACGGCTGTTCGGCCGCTGGAATTTCGCGGGCTTGCCACCCGGCGCTCGGCGCGCCTCGGGGCTCAGGTCGGGCTCGCCCTCCATCCGCAGCATCGTGATCTCGTCGGTCAGCTCGGATGCCTCGCCAAAGCGCTTGGCGTCCTTGGCCGCGATCTGGACATAGCTGTCGTCCTGACGGATGCGGATGGCACCGATGGATTCACGGCCGATCCCGCCGGCATCGCAGATCTTGGGCAGCAGCCAGCGCGGTTCGGCGCGGCCGGTATGGCCGACCGTCAGGCGGAACCAGACCGAGGGCCCGATCTCGCGCGCGGGGCGCGGCTCGCGCGGTTCGCGGGGTGCGCGCGGGTCCGAGGAGTTGCGCGGCTGGACCGGCGTCACCTCTTCGGGGGCCGGACGGCCCTCGCGCCACAGGCGCAGGATGCCGGCGGCCAGCGCCTCGGGGGTGAAGCGCTCCATCAGATTGGCGATATGCGCGGCATCGTCGCCGATCGGATCGTTCAGCGCGGGGCTGTCCAGAAGGCGGGCCTCGTCACGGGCCTCGACCTCTTCGGCGGTGGGCGCGGGGCCCCATTCCGCGACGACGCGGGCACGCTGCAGCAGGCGCTGCGCGCGCGACTGTTCCGACACGGGCACGATCAGGGCGGACACGCCCTTGGCCCCTGCCCGACCCGTGCGGCCCGAACGGTGCAGCATGGTTTCGGGGTTCGTCGGCAGATCGGCGTGGATCACCAGCTCCAGACCCGGCAGGTCGATGCCGCGCGCGGCCACGTCGGTCGCGATGCAGACGCGGGCGCGTCCGTCACGCAGCGCCTGAAGCGCGTGGTTGCGTTCCTGCTGGCTCAGCTCGCCCGACAGGGCGACGGCCTTGAAGCCGCGGTTCGACATGCGCGACAGCAGGTGGTTCACGTTCGCACGCGTCTTGCAGAAGATGATCGAGGTCTGAGCCTCGTGCAGGCGCAGCAGGTTGAAGATCGCCGGTTCGCGGTCGCGGCCGCTGACCGTGATCGCACGATAGGAGATGTCGCCGTGCTGGCGGGATTCGCCGATGGCGCTGATGCGCAGCGCGTCGTTCTGGAAGTCGCGGGCCAGCGCCTCGATCGCGGGCGGAACCGTGGCCGAGAACATCAGCGTGCGGCGGCTTTCGGGCGCGGCACCCAGGATGAACTCCAGGTCCTCGCGGAAGCCGAGGTCCAGCATCTCGTCGGCTTCGTCCAGGACGGCGACCTTCAGCGCGGTCAGGTCCAGGCCCCCGCGGTCGATATGGTCGCGCAGACGGCCGGGCGTGCCCACGACGATCTGTGCGCCCTGCTGCAGCGCGCGGCGCTCGTTGCGGTAATCCATCCCGCCCACGCAGGTCGCGATGCGCGCCCCGGCATAGAGCCAGCTGAGTTCGCGCGCCACCTGCAGCGCCAGTTCGCGCGTGGGCGCGATCGCCAGCGCACGCGGCAGCGCGGCCTCGGGCAGGGTGTCGTTCTTCAGCACTTCGGGGCCCATGGCCAGGCCGAAGGCTACGGTCTTTCCCGAACCGGTCTGCGCGGACACCAGAAGGTCGCGGCCCTGCGCGTCATCCGCCAGGACGGCGGTCTGCACGGAGGTCAGGCTGTCATAGCCCTTTTCGGCCAGCGCCGCTGCAAGCGGTGCGGGAATTTTGTGGTCGGTCATTGAAATCGCCAATTGTGGGGGAACGTTCGAACCCCGATGGGTGGCACCCCCAGCCCTTGCGATCCGCCCCAAGCCAAGGGGCCATCGCGCCTTGGACATGCGGCACCGAAGCGCGCCTTCTAGGGCGGGCGGGCGGCAAAGTCCATGCCCCATCGGCACCCCGCCGCATTATTTCCCCTTGAAGCGCGCCCGGCCCGGCACTAGCGTCCGCCAGATGACCGTTGGGGTGCCCCGCCATGGGGCTGAGAGGCTGCGTGCCAACCCATCGAACCTGATCCGGTTTGCACCGGCGGAGGGAACGGTTCCGGCCCGCAGGCGCATCTTGCGCAAGGCCCCCCGTCACCCCCGCCCCACCAGGAGGATGACGTGACGACCCCCATTGCCCTGACCATCGCAGGCTCGGATTCCGGCGGAGGCGCGGGAATCCAGGCCGACCTCAAGACCTTCTCGGCGCTCGGCGTCTATGGCGCCAGCGTGGTGACGGCGCTGACCGCGCAGAACACGCTTGGCGTCGGCATGGTCGAACCCGCAAGCCCCGCCATGATCCGTGCCCAGATGTCGGCGGTGCTGGGCGATCTGGACGTGCGCGCGATCAAGCTGGGGATGCTGGGCGATGCCGAGGCCATCGACGCCGTGGCCGCTGAGCTGCCCGACGACATGCCGGTCGTGCTGGATCCGGTGATGATCGCGAAATCTGGGGATGCGCTGCTGCGCCCCTCGGCCATCAGGTCGCTGCGGGACCGGCTGATGACCCGCGCCGATCTGCTGACGCCCAACATCCCCGAGGCCGCCTGCCTGCTGGGCGCGCGCGATGCGACATCCGAGGATGGGATGATCGAACAGGGCCGCGCGCTGCTGGAACTTGGCGCGCGCGCGGTGCTTATGAAGGGCGGGCATCTGGCGGGCGATATCTGCCCCGACCTGCTGATCACCCCGGGCGGCGTCCTGCGCCTCAGCGCGCCGCGCCGCGCCACGCGCAACACCCACGGCACCGGTTGCACCCTGTCGGCCGCGATCGCGGCGGGGCTGGCGCAGGGCAAGGGCATGGCGGAGGCGGTCCGGGCCGCGCATGGCTATCTTCAGGGTGCCATCGCCGCGGCGGACGGGCTGGGCGTCGGCGGCGGGCACGGGCCGGTGCATCATTTCCACGCGGCCTGGCATGGCTGAGATCACGATCATCGGCGCGGGCGTCGCGGGACTGTTCGCCGCCCATGAACTGTCGCGCCGTGGGGCGCGGGTCCGCGTGCTGGACCGAAACGGACCGCCGGGGCCGCATGGCTGTTCCTGGTGGGCGGGCGGAATGCTGGCCCCGGACTGCGAAGGTGCGACGGCGGAACCCGTCGTGACGCGCCTTGGGCGCGAGGCTGCCGCCGCCTGGGCGCGCGTCACCACCGTCACCCATCGCGGCACGCTGGTCGTCGCGCTGCATCGCGATCGTTCCGAGCTGGACCGCTTCGCCCGCCGGACCGAGGGCGCGCATCGGCTGGACGCCGAAGGCATCCGGGCCTTGGAACCCGATCTGGACCACCGCGACGGGCTGCATTTCCCGGACGAGGCCCATCTGGACCCGCGATCCGCGCTGGCGGACCTGCTGGCCGACCTTGACCGTCGCGATGTGGGCGTCGAACGGGCCGAGGCCACCCCCGAGGATATCGCGGGCACCGTCATCGACGCACGCGGCATGGCCGCCCTTGGCCTGCGCGGCGTGCGCGGGGAAATGGTCGTCATCCGCAGCCCCGAGATCGCGCTGACGCGCCCCGTGCGGCTGCTGCACCCGCGCCACCCGCTCTATGTCGTGCCGCGGGGCGACGGGCGGCTGATGCTGGGGGCCACCCAGCTTGAAAGCGCCTCTTGCGGTCCCATCCACGTGCGGTCGCTTCTGGAACTGCTGTCGGCCGCCTATGCGCTGGACCCCCGCCTGGCCGAGGCCGAGCTGGTCGAGACCGGCGCCGACCTGCGCCCCGCATACCCCGACAACATCCCGCGCGTGACGCGCAAGGGCCGCATCCTGCGGCTGAACGGCCTGTTCCGGCACGGCTTCCTTCTGGCCCCCGCCCTTGCCCGCCAGGCCGCCGACCTTCTGCTGAACGACACGAAAGGAGAACTCGTCCATGAGGATCGAGGTTAACGGAGAGCCGCACGACATCGCCGCCCCCACGCTTCTGGACGCGCTTCGGGAACTGGGCTGGGCCGAGGCCCGCGTCGTGACGGCGGTGAACGGCGATTTCGTCCCGCTGTCGGCGCGCGCGGCGCATGATCTGCGCGACGGCGACCGGATCGAGGTCCTGACCCCGATGCAGGGGGGCTGAGATGCTGTTCTATGGAACCGAGCTGTCGTCGCGTATGATGCTGGGAACGGCGCAATACCCCTCGCCCGCGATCATGGAGGACGCGTTCCGCCGCAGCGGCGCGTCGGTCGCCACCGTGTCGCTGCGCCGCGAGGGCGGGCGCGGCCAGGGCTTCTGGGATATCGTGCGCGACTTGGGCGTGCATCTACTGCCGAACACCGCCGGATGCCACAGCGCCAAGGAGGCCGTCACCACCGCCCGCATGGCCCGCGAGATGTTCGAGACGAACTGGATCAAGCTGGAGGTGATCGGCCATTCCGACACGTTGCAGCCCGACCCGTTCGGCCTGCTGGACGCCGCCGAAACCCTGTCCGCCGAAGGGTTCGAGGTCTTCCCCTATACCACCGAGGATCAGGTGCTGGCGCAGCGCCTGCTGGATGCGGGCTGCAAGGTGCTGATGCCCTGGGGTGCGCCCATCGGGTCCGGGCTGGGGCTGAACAACCGCCACGGGTTGCGGATGCTGCGCGCGGCCTTTCCCGACGTGCCCATGGTGATCGACGCGGGCCTCGGGCTGCCCAGCCACGCCGCCGAGGCGATGGAGATGGGCTTCGACGCGATCCTGCTGAACACCGCCATCGCGCAGGCGGGCGATCCCGCGTTGATGGCCTGCGCCTTCGCCCGCGCGGTCGAGGCCGGTCGGATGGCCCGCGATGCGGACCCGATGTCGCCGCGCGACATGGCCGTCCCCTCGACCCCCGTCATCGGAAAGGCATGGCTGTGACACTGTCGCGCTTCTATCCCATCTTCGACAGCGCGGACTGGCTGGAACGCGCCCTGCCCCTTGGCGTGCGGCTGGTGCAGCTGCGCCTGAAGGACCGCCCCGACGCCGAGGTCCGCGACCACCTGCGGCGCGGCCTCGCGCTGGCGCGGGATCATGGCGCGACGCTGGTGGTGAACGACCACTGGCAGGCGGCGATCGACCTTGGCGCAGACTGGATCCATCTGGGACAGGAGGATCTGGACGAGGCCGACCTGCCCGCGATCCGGCGTGCCGGGCTGCGGCTGGGCGTGTCCACGCATGACCGCGCCGAGCTGGACCGCGCGCTGGCGCTGGCGCCCGATTACATTGCGCTCGGGCCGGTCTGGCCGACGATCCTGAAGAAGATGCGCTGGCACGAACAGGGCCTGGGCAAGGTCGCCGAATGGCGCAGGCTGGTGGGCGATCTGCCGCTGGTGGCCATCGGCGGGCTGAACACCGACCGAGCGCCGGACGCCTTCGCGGCGGGGGCCGATATCGTCTCGGTCGTGACCGACATCACGCTGAACCCCGACCCCGAGGCCCGCATCCGGCAATGGCTGCGCGTCACGGCGCAATGAAAAGGGCCGCCCGGAAGGGGCGGCCCTGTCGTCATGCGTCGCGGCTTACCACGAGGTCAGCACGGCGCCCTCGTATTTCTCGTCGATGAAGGCCTTCACCTCGGCGCTCTGATAGGCCTCGACCAGGGTCTTGACCCATGCCTCGTCCTGGCGACCGTCCTGCACGACCAGGATGTTCACGTAGGGGCTGTCCTGCTCCATCGCGATGGCGTCGTCCTTGGGCGACAGGCCCGAGGCCAGCGCATAGTTCGTGTTGATGACCGCGATGTCGGCATCCGCCAGCGCACGGGGCAGCTGCGCCGCGTCCAGCTCGAGGAACCGCAGGCCCTTGGGGTTGTCCTGAACGTCCAGCGGGCTGGGGACCAGGCCCGTGCCCTCGGCCAGGGTGATCAGGCCCAGATCCTGCAGGATCAGCAGCGCGCGGCCACCGTTGGTCGGGTCGTTCGGGATGGCGACCTGCGCCCCTTCGGGCAGGTCCGCGATGTCGGTCAGGCTGTCGGAATAGACGCCCATCGGGGTGGTGATGGTGGTGCCCACCTCGACCAGCTCGAACCCGCGATCCTTCATCTGGTTTTCCAGATAGGGGCGGTGCTGGAAGCTGTTGGCGTCCAGGTCGCCATCGGCCAGCGCCTGGTTCGGCACGACATAGTCCGAGAACTCGATGACCTCGATGTTCAGGCCCATCGGCTCGGCCACCTTGGCGACCTCTTCCATGATCTCGCCATGTTCGCCGGGCGAGACGCCGACCTTGATGTCCTCGGCCATGGCGGCGGCGGCGCTGAGGGCAAGTGCGGAAGTGAAGGCAGTCAGACGCAGCATCGGATTGGTCCTTTCTTGTCTGCGGAAAACGGGTCGCGGGGCCTTAATGGCCACGATTGCGGGCGGCACGGCGATCCACGCGGGCTGCAAGGCGTTCGCCAAGCGACTGCACCAGCTGGACCAGCACGATCAGGATGACGACGACGGCCAGCATCACCTCGGGCATGAGGCGCTGGTATCCGTAGCGGATGCCCAGATCGCCCAGGCCCTGCCCGCCGACGGCACCGACCATCGCGGAATATCCGATCAGGCTGACCACGGCCAGCGTCAGCCCAAGCGTGATCGCGGGCAGCGCCTCGGGGATCAGCACCTTGCGGATGATCTGGAAGGGCGTCGCGCCCATCGCGCGGGCGGCCTCGATCAGGCCGGCATCGACCTCGCGGATGGCGTTTTCCACCAGGCGCGCGATGAAGGGGATGGCGGCGATGGTCAGCGGCACGATGGCGGCATCCGTCCCGATCGAGGTCCCGACCATCATCCGCGTGAAGGGAATGATCGCGACGACCAGGATGATGAAGGGCACGGACCGGGTGGCGTTCACGACCAGCCCCAGCACCCAGTTGACCCAGGGGCTGCTAAGCAGTTCACCCCGCTGCGAGGTCGCCAGATAGACCCCGAGCGGGAGCCCCCCGAGCGTGCCGAGAATGGCCGACAGCGCCACCATGTAGAGCGTCTGCAGCGTGGCATCCCATAGGATGGGGATCAGGTTAGCGGACATGGCCCAGCACCTCCGTCAGAAGTCCGTGACGTTCGAGATAGGCGCGCGCCTCGTCCGCCCGCCCCGCATCGAGCGATATCAGCAGGTTGCCGAAGGGATGGGTGCCCACCTCCTCGATGGCGCCCGCCAGGATGTTGGCCGAGATGCCCAGTTCCGTCGCCAGAAGCGACAGCATGGGATCGGTCGCGTGGGTGCCCGCGAAGGTCACGCGGATCACGGCCTCGGACGGGCCGTCGGGGCGTTCGGGCAGCAGGCGGTCGGCGATGAAGGCCGGAAGCGTCGCGCCGGTGACGCCCGACAGGAAGGACCGCGTGGTCGCATGGGCGGGACGGGTGAAGACCTTGTGCGTCTCGCCCGCCTCGACGATGCTGCCGCCCTCGATCACGGCCATGTGGCTGGCGATGTCGCGCAACACGGCCATCTCGTGGGTGATCAGCAGGATGGTCAGGCCCAGATCGCGGTTGATGCGGGCCAGCAGTTCAAGGACCGTCTGCGTGGTCTCGGGGTCCAGCGCGCTGGTCGCTTCGTCCGACAGCAGGACCTTGGGGTCGGTCGCAAGGGCGCGGGCGATGCCGACGCGCTGCTTCTGCCCGCCCGACAGTTCGGCGGGATACCGGTCGGCCAGCGCCTGCAGGCCCACCTGCTCGATCAGTTCGTCCACGCGGGGACGGATCTTCGCGCGGGGCGTGCCCGCGACCTCCAGCGGCAGGGCCACGTTGTCGCGCACGGTACGAGAGGCCAGCAGGTTGAAGTGCTGGAAGATCATGCCGACATCGCGGCGGATGTGGCGCAGCGCCGACCCGCGCGCGGTGCCCACGTCGCGGCCCGCGACGGTCACGCGCCCGTCGGTCGGGCGTTCGAGGCCGTTGACCATCCGCAGCAGCGTGGACTTGCCCGCCCCCGAGCGGCCGATGATGCCGGTGATGCTGCCCTGCGGGACCGCAAGGTCGATGCCCGACAGGGCGGTGACGCGGGTGCCGTCGCCCTTGGGAAATGATTTGCCGACCCCCTCGAACAGGATCGCGGCGTCTTTGGTGGTGCTGCTCATACTGGTCCCGTTCAGACGGTGTCGCGCGATAGGCGCAGATGCCCGAAAGGCGGCGAAGGTTCAAGCCCGCCCGCCCCCGCGCGCAAGGCCGTGACGGGAACGCGCGGACCGGGCGTCGGTTCGCGCCGGAACGACCGACCGCCCGCGGGTGCGGCCAGCGGACGAACGGACCGGACGGGGCCGCGCGGGCGGAACGGTGTTCTTATTCCGCGGCGGTCGCGCTTGGGGCGGCCAGCAGGTCGTTCAGCACGCTGCGCAGGTGATCGGGACGGAAGGGCTTCTCGATCAGGGGTGCGTCGTCATGCCCGCGCGGCAGGTGTTCGCGCCCGTATCCCGACAGGAAGCAGAAGCGCACACCGTCGCGCGACAGGAGGTCCGCGACCTCGTCCACCGGCTGCCCCTTGAGGTTACCGTCGAGGATCGCAAGATCGACCTCGACCTGGCCCGCCATCTCCAGCGCCTCGGGGACGGTGCGGGCGATGCCCACGACCTCGGCCCCGGCATCCTCCAGCTCGTGGCGCAGGTCCAGCGCGACCAGCGGCTCGTCCTCGACCAGCAGGATGCGGCTTTCGCCCAGGGATTGCGCGCGGCAGGGTGCGGGCGCGGCCTCGGCGGGCTGGGGCTTGTCGGGGGCCTGATGGGGGCTGACCCCTTCGGACAGGCGCAGCGTCCAGATCACGCCCTCGGGGCGCCAATCGACGCTGACGGCACGCGGATCGCCCCCGCCGACGGCAGTGATCAGCGTCGTGCCGAAGCCCGAACCGGCAGGCGCGATCACGGGCGGGCCGCCCTCTTCGCGCCATGTCAGCGTCAGGTGCCGGCCATCCAGCCGCCATTCCAGGTGCACGCGGCCATCGGGGACCGACAGCGCGCCGTATTTCGCGGCGTTCGTGCCCAGTTCGTGCAGCGTCAGCGCAAGGCGCAGCATGGTCTCGGGGGCCAGTTCCACCGAGGGGCCCGCGCTGTGCAGCCGGTCGCCGTCCAGCGTGCCCGACCTGACCTGATCCTCGACCAGCTGATCCAGCGGCGCGCTGGCCCAGGTCGCGTCCGACAGGATCGAATGCGCCCGCGACAGGGCCTGCAGGCGACCGCCGAAGCTCTGCTCGAATTCGGGGAGGCTGCCCGCCTGACGCAGGCTCTGGCGCGAAATGGCCTGCACGTTGGCCAGCGTGTTCTTGATGCGGTGGTTCAGCTCCCCGATCAGCAGCGAACGGACCTCCTCGGCCTGCTTGCGTTCGGTGATGTCCAGGATCTGCAACGACAGCGACGGACCCGATCCGTCATCCAGAACCGAGCCATAGACCTCGCAGGGGATCGGCCCCAGGTCGGCGTGATCCAGCTGCAGCTCGGTCGAGAAGCGCGGCGCCTGTTCGTCGGCCGCGGCCAGCCATTCGGTCAGCTGGCGGGCGCCGTCATCGTCCAGCCAACCGGTCCGGTTGGCGGATTGCCCCAGCATCTCGGAAGAGCTGCGCCCGAAAGCGCGTTCGGCACCCTTGGACCATGCCCGCACCTGAAGATCGGGGGCCAGCGCCACGAAGGCCAGCGGTGAATTGTCTACATGCGCCCGAAGCTGGGCCGCGACCTGGTCGCGATGCCGAGCGATGGCCTGCATCTCGTCGCGCTGGCGCAGCAGGTCCTTGGCCTGCCGACCGATGCGGTAGAAGACCTCGGCCTTGGATTTCAGGATCACCGGGTCAATCGGCTTGAAGATGTAATCGACCGCGCCCGCCTCGTAGCCGCGGAAACGGCGGGCCTCGTCCATCTCGGCCGCGGTGACGAAGATGATGGGCACCCCCCGCGTGCGCTCGGTCGCGCGCATCAGCTCGGCCAGCTCGTAGCCGTCGGTGCCGGGCATCTGCACGTCCAGGAAGGCCAGCGCATAGTCGTTGACCAGCATCAGCTCCAGCGCCTCGGCGGCCGATCTTGCCTGGTCGACCACCAGCCCGTCGCGTCGCAGCAGCGCCTCGAGGGCCGCGATGTTCTCGGCGATGTCGTCGACGATGAGGAAGCGGATCGGTCTATCGGGCATGGCTCGTCTCGAGTTGGGGGCTGCGGCGCCAGATGCGTTGGGATTCGTCGAAGGGCTGGAAGACCGGCGCATGGGACGAGAAGCGAAGCGTCTCGTGCGCACCCAGCCCGAGGAACCCGCCACGGGTCAGCGCCTCGGAGAACAGGCCGATGGCCCGGTCCTGCAGGGCGCCGTCGAAATAGATCAGCACGTTGCGACACGAGATCAGGTGCATCTCCGAAAACACCTGGTCGCTGGCAAGGTTGTGTTCGCTGAACAGCACGCGCTGACGCAGCCGCCGGTCGATGGCCGCGCGGCCATAGGCGGCGGTATAGTAGTCCGACAGCGACCCCCGCCCCCCCGCCTGCTGGTAATTGCGAGAGAAGACCGCAAGCCGGTCGATGTCATAGACACCGGCCTCGGCGCGCAGCAGCGCGCGGCGGTTGATCTCGGTCGCGTAGAACATCGTGCGGTCCAGAAGCCCCTCCTCGTGAAAGAGGATGGCCATGGAATACAGCTCCTCTCCGTCCGCGCAGCCCGCGATCCAGACCTTGAGCGAAGGGTAGGTCTGCAGATGCGGGATCACCTCGCGGCGCAGCGACAGGAAATAGGACGGGTCGCGGAACATCTCGCTGACCTGCACGGTCATGGCGTCGATCACCTCGGGCAGGACCGATGGGTCGTGCAGCACCCTGCCCTGCGCCTCGGACAGGGTGGCGCATCCCAGCCTTTCGCGCGCGATGTCGGCGCGGCGCGCAAGCGAGGCGCGGCTGTAGGCGCGAAAGTCGAAATGGTGGCGCCGGTGCAGCGCCTCCAGGAACAGGTCCAGTTCGATCCCCTCGGTCGGGGTGGCGGGAACGGGATCGATGCTCATCGCGGCATCCATACGCGGACCAGCGACAGCAGCTTGTCCACGTCCAGGGGCTTGGGCAGGTAATCGTTCGCGCCCGCCGCAAGGCACTGGTTCTGGTCCTCGGCCATGGCCTTCGCGGTCAGCATGATGATGGGCAGGGTCTTCCAGCGGTCGATCCGGCGGATCTCCTTGGTGGCGGTCAGGCCGTCCATCTCGGGCATCATCACGTCCATCAGCACCAGGTCGACCGAGGGCGCGCCCCCGTCAGCCACGCGCCCGAGCGCCTCCAGCGCCTCGCGGCCGTTCCGCGCGATCTGGACGGTCGCGCCGTGCGGTTCGAAGACGCCGGTCAGCGCATAGACGTTGCGGATGTCGTCCTCGACCACGAGGATGCGGCGGCCTTCCAGCTGGGCATCGCGGTTCAGCGACTGGGCCAGCATCTCCCGCTGCTTCTCGGGCAGGTCGCTGACGACCTGGTGCAGGAACAGCGTCACCTCGTTGATCAGGCGCTCGGGCGATTTGGCGCCCTTGATGATGATGGACTTGGAATAGCGGCGCAGGCGCTGTTCCTCGGTGTCCGACAGGGCGCGGGCGGTATAGACGATGACCGGCGGGAAGGAGGCCATCCCGTCGCCGTCAAGCTGCTGCAGCAGATCGAAGCCGGACGCGTCTGGCAGCGTCATGTCCAGCACGATGCAATCCACCGTCTGGCTGCGGCAGACCTCCAGCGCCTCGGCGGCGGTGCCCGCGCCGATCGTCTCGACCTCGTCGCTGGCCAGAAGCGCGCGCAGACCCTCCATCTGGGCGGGGTCGTCCTCGACGATCAGCACGCGGCGCATCCGGCTCTCGAGCCGCGCCTCGAGGTTGCGGATCGCGCTGGCCAACTCGGCCCGCTCGACGGGTTTCAGCATATAGCTCATGGCACCCTGCGCCAGCGCCTCCTTGGTGCGGTCCTCGGCTGACACGACATGCACGGGGATGTGCCGCGTGCGGGTGTCGCGCTTCAGGCGGTCCAGCACCGACAGGCCGGAATGATCGGGCAGGCCCATGTCCAGCACGACCGCGTGCGGCAGGAAGTGACGTGCCGCGCGCACGGCGTCGTCGGCCCGTCCCACGCAGACGGCGCGGAAGCCCAGTTCGCGCGCAAGGTCCAGCAGGATCTGCGCGAAGACCGCGTCATCCTCGACCACCAGCATCACGCGGTCGTCGCTGCCCGCGATGGCGCGGTCGTCCTCGACCCCGGGCAGGGCGTCGAACATCAGCGGATCGCCCTGCGGCTCGGTCTCGAATGTGGGGGCATCGCGGCGGCGCGGGGCGGGTGCGGGCGCGGCCTGCTGGCGCGCGGGCGTCGCGGGCAGGATCAGCGTGAAAGTGCTGCCCTCGCCCGGGGTGCTGTCCAACGTGATGCGCCCGCCGAGCAGGTCCGCCAGTTCACGAGAGATCGACAGCCCCAGCCCCGTCCCCCCGAACCTGCGAGAGATCGTGCCGTCGGCCTGCCGGAACGCGTCGAACACCGCCTCGTGCTGGGCGGGGTCGATGCCGATGCCGGTATCCTTGACCGCGAAGGCGATTTCCTGACCGCGCTTCGAGATGTCAAGCGTCACGCGCCCCTTCTCGGTGAATTTCAACGCGTTCGAGATGAAATTGCGCAGGACCTGTTCCAGCCGCGTTCGGTCGCTTTCGAATTCGACCATGTCGGGGGCGATCTGTGCTGCGACCTGCAGACCCTTGGCGCGGGCCTGCGCCTCGAAGCCGCGCATCAGCTTGTCGGCCAGCTGGGCGGGGTCGATATGGTCGCGCGCCAGGTCCAGCTTGCCCGCCTCGATCTTGGACAGATCCAAGATGTCGTTGATCAGCGCCAGCAGATCCTTGCCCGAGCTTTCGATCGTCTCGGCCCAACGGACCTGTTCGTCGGACATGTTGCGGCCGCGATTCTCGGCCAAAAGACGCGACATGATCAGCAGCGCGTTGAGGGGCGTGCGCAGCTCGTGCGACATGTTGGCGACGAATTCGGACTTGTAGCGGCTCTCGCGCTCAAGCTCGGATGCCTGATCCTCGAGCATGCGGCGCGCGCCCGCCAGCGCGTCGCGCTGTTCTTCCAGTTCCTGCGTCTGGCTTTCCAGCTGGGCGTTCTGCTGTTCCAGTTCGGCCTGCTGGGTCTCCAGCCGCTGCTGGCTGTCCTGCAGGGCGCGGGTCTGTTCCTCCAGCTCCTCGTTGGTGGCGGCAAGTTCCTCGGTATGGCTGCGCAGTTCCTCGGACTGGCGGCGCGTCTCCTCCAGCAGTTCCTGGACCTGTTCGCGGATCAGCGCGGTGCGGATGCCGATGCCCAGCTGTTCGGAAATCAGGTCCGCCAGCTCGTCCAGCCGTCCCGAGGGCAGCTGGTCCAGCCCCAGCTCGATCACGCCATTGACCTGTCGGCCATCCTTCAGCGGCACCAGCAGCGTATGCGGCGAACGACCCCGCGCCAGCCCGGATCCCCAGCCGAGCGCCTCGGACGGGGCCAGCTTCAGCGTCAGCGGAACGCCTTCGGACACGCAGCGCGCCAGATGCCCGCCCGACGGCATGATCTTGTCGGGCAACGAGGTTTCGTCCACCCCCCAGCCCGAGGCGCGCTCGAAGATCCCGTTGCGACGGATATATACGACGCCCGCCAGCGCACCGATGCGGGGCGACAGGGTTTCCAGCACGCGGTGCGACAGCTTGTCGGGCGACAGCTCTCCCTCGATCGCGCGGGCAAGGTCGATGCGGATCTCGTTGACCCATTCGTCGCGCATCAGGCGCACGCGGTTGCGGATCAGCGCCCGCCCCACCACGCCGAGCGTCAGGAAGATCGCCGCCGCCATCGTCCGGTTCGCCATGGCCAGCCGCGGATCGATCCCCGAGCGGTCCGCCGCAAAGCCATAGACCATTCCCGCGCAGGCGATGACCGCGACGACCGGCGGCAGCCAGGCGCGTTCACTTGCAAAGGACAGGGCCAGCGGCACGGCATAGCCGAGCCAGACGGCGGTCCCCAAAGGCACGTTGGGCTCGAACGCCAGAACGACGACGAGCGAGGCAAGGACCATCGCGAAGATGGTCATATCCTTGGAATTGACGGACATTCCTGACTTCTCAGCCTTTCGAGACAAACCGCTGCAAAACGCAAACTCGTGGCGAACGGTTCGGTTCAACGGAAAGTGAAGTTTTTCTGAAGGGAAAGCGGACCCTGCCCGCGCCGAATGCATATAAGCCTTGGTGGGAATTGTCAAAATCCGCGCGGAAAGGTCGCAGGAAAATCGCACCCCTGGGGCGGAACGCCCGCCCGCGGGTCGCGTTGGCCCAGACTGTCATCCGAATGTCAAAGGTCGTTCATGCCCATCCTCTCGGCTCCGCTTGCGTCCTATTTCCAGCGCCCCGCCCTGCGGGCCACGGGGGACGGGCGATTGCCGAAGGGGCTGCCGGTCGCGGTCGTCGCGGGGGTGATCCTAACCTGGGCAGCCTCCGCAACGGTCGGGGCCGCCGCCACGGCGTGGGCCGGTATGGTCGGCTTCGCCATCGCCGCCGCGGGGATCGCGCAGCTGATGCGATGGCACTATCCGCACCGCGCCTTCGGGGGCTGCAATACCGTCACGCTGATGCGCGTCGCGCTGACGGCGGCGCTGATTTCGGCCCTTGCCGGGGGGCAGGCTGCTGGCTGGGCCGTTGCCGTGGTGGCGTCGGTCGCCCTGACGATGGACGGGCTGGACGGCTGGCTTGCGCGCCGCAGCGGGCTGTCATCGGATTTCGGCGCACGCTTCGACATGGAGGTGGACGCGGCCCTGGCCTTCGTGCTGTCGTTGCACGCGATGCTGGGCGGCCCCATCGGCGCCGAGGTGCTGTTCCTCGGGGTCATGCGCTATGCCTTCGTGATCGCGGGCGTCTGCCATCACGCCTTCCGCCAGCCCTTGCCGCCCAGCTTCCTGCGCAAATGCATCTGCGTGCTGCAACTGGGCACCCTGATCCTGCTGCAGCTGCCGATCCTGTCGCCCGATGCCGCGATCATCATCGGTCGCGTCGCCGCCGGTGCGCTGATATGGTCCTTCGGAACCGATGCGATCTGGCTGTGGAGACATCGTTGATCCGACGGGCTGCCCCGCTTCTGATTTCGGCACTGCTGCTGCACGCGATCGCGGCCCTGCCGTCATCGCCCGGCGCGATGCGCATCGACGCCTGGCTGCGCCCTGCCCCCGAATTGCTGGTCCTGCTGCTGATGCTGGTCCTGCTGGGCGACCGTGCCGCCTCGCGTGCCTTGCGCATGGCCGCGACCGTCACCATCGGCGTGCTGAGCATCCTGAAACTGGCCGATATCGCCATTCAGATGGCACTGGGGCGCAGGTTCAACCTGGTCGCGGACATCCCGCTGATCGACGCCTCGGTCCGGTTGATCGCGGGCGCGGTCGGGCGGATCGGCGCGGTGCTGCTGGTCGTTGCCGCGATCCTTGCGGCCTTCGCGATCTTCCGGTCGCTGTGGTGGGCCCTCGGGCGCTGGTCGCGGGCAGGCGTTCCCGCGGCGATCCCCGTGATCGCGCTCGCGGGTCTGACCTTGGCGATGAACCCCGCGCCGATGCTGTGGAACTATGGCGCAGGCCAGATCCGCACCGCACGCGCCACCACGACCGAGCTTGCGAAGTTCCGCGAGGCCGCCGCACAGGACGACGCTGCCCGCATCGACCAGCCCTTCGGCCTGATCGACCGCGACGTGATCGTCGTGTTCATCGAAAGCTATGGCAGGGCCAGTTTCGACGTGCCGCGATATGCCGCGACCCATGTGCCGATCCTGCGCGATGCGGCCGCCGATCTGGACCGTGCGGGCCTTGCCATGCGCTCGGGGTTCCTGACCTCGCCCACGCATGGCGGCCAGAGCTGGCTGGCCCACGCGACCTTCGCGAACGGTCTGCGGATCGAGGGGCAGACCCGCTATCGCGCGGCGCTGGCAAGCGGGCGGCAGACCCTTTTCCACATCGCGCAGGATGCCGGGTTGCGGACCGCCGCCGTGATGCCCGCGATCACCCGCCCTTGGCCCGAGGCCCGTGAAATGGGCTTCGATACCGTGCTGGACGCGAAGGCTTTGGACTACAGGGGGTTGCCCTTCAACTGGGTCACGATGCCCGACCAGTTCACGCTGGCCGCGATGGACCGCAAGCTGCGCGGCAGCGACGACGCGCCGCTTCTGGCGCAGGTGGCGCTGATATCATCGCACGCGCCATGGACGCCGATCCCGTCGATGATCCCGTGGGACCAGGTCGCCGACGGACGCGAATTCGACGAGATGGCCCGCAGCGGCGATACGCCCAAGACCGTCTGGCGCGATCGCGAACGCGTCCGGGAACAATACGGCAAGTCCATCGACTATGCCCTGCGCGCGGTCACGGAATATGCGGCGCTGCGTGCCGAAGACCCGCCGCTGCTGGTGCTGGTGGGCGACCACCAGGCGGCAAGCTCGATCGGGTTGGATGAACGCCACGAGGTGCCGATCCATGTCATCGGCCCCGACCACCTGGTACGCCGAACTGCCGAATGGGGCCTGACCCCCGGCCTGATCCCCGAAGCGGGCAGCCCCGCCATCCCGATGGAGGAGATGCGCATGAACATCCTGCGCAGCTTCTCGGGGGATGCGGGCAGGCCGCGGTCATGACCATGGCGCGGGCGCTTCGCATCATCGTCGCGATCGCGATTCTGTCGGCCCTGTGGTGGGGTCTGGACGGCCAGCGCGCATTGGGGTTGCTGGCCGCCGCCGATCCGCGCTGGCTGGTGGCCGCGCTGGCCGCGCTGAGCCTCCAGACCCTGCTGTCGGCTTGGCGCTGGCAGATCACCGCGCGGTTCTTCGGCCAGACTATCCCGCTGCGGGCGGCGGTCGCGGAATACTACCTTGCGCAGATCGTGAACCAGTCGCTGCCCGGCGGGATCGCGGGCGATGCGGGCCGTGCCTATCGCGCGCGTCACGACGGCGGGCTGCGCCGCGCAGGCAGCGCGGTCGTGGTGGAACGCGTTCTGGGTCAGGTCGCGCTGCTGGCCGTGCTGGTGGCGGGGCTGCCGCTGCCCTTCGGCCCCGATCTGCCCGCCACGCTGCACCGCGCCATCCTGATCGGCGCGGTGATCGCAGGCATCGCGCTGCTGCTGTTGCCGCGCCCCCCGCTGAAACCCCGCTTCGTCGCGCATCAGGTGGTGCTGAACCTGGCAATCACCGCGCTGAACATCGCAGGCTTTGCGATGGCCGCCCGCGCGACGGGCAGCATCATCGCACCCGCTCAGGCGATGGTCCTTGTGCCGCTGATCCTGCTGACCATGATCCTGCCCGTCACCATCGCGGGCTGGGGACTGCGCGAGGGCGCGGCCGCCGCGCTGTTCCCGCTGATCGGCGCCTCGTCCGAAGCGGGGCTGGCGGCCAGCATGGCCTTCGGGCTGGTCTTTCTGACCGCGACACTTCCCGGCATCGCGGTGATCGGCCGCGATACCGCAATCGCCCTGACCCGGACGAGGATATGACCACAAAACTACCCGCGACCTTCGTTCTCCCCGGAGACATCACGACGCTGACCGGAGGCTATCTCTATGACCGGCACCTGGTCGATCATCTGCGCCTGCAGGGGCGCGAGATGCAGGTGCTGTCCCTGTCCGACAGCTTCCCGACGCCCGATGCCGACCAGATGGACCGGGCCATGCAGGCGCTGGCCGACATCCAGCAGGACCGCGTGGCCATCGTGGACGGGCTGGCCTTCGGGGCCATGGACACCGCGCGGCTGGCGCAGGTGCGGGCGCCGCTGGTCGCGATGATCCACCACCCGCTGGCGCAGGAAAGCGCCCTGCCCCCCGATCTGCGCCAGCACCTGTACCAGACCGAGCGTGCGAACCTTGCGCTGGTGCGCCACATCCTGGTCCCCAGCCCCCATACGCGGCAGATGCTGGTCGAGCGCTATGACGTCGCGCCGGATCGCATTACCGTCGCGCGTCCCGGCACCGCCGCGCGGGCGACGACGCCCGCTCGGCCGCAGGACCCGCCGCTGATCCTGTCGGTCGGCATCCTGCATCCGCGCAAGGGGCACGACCTGCTGCTGGCCGCACTGGCGCGGCTGCGCGATCTGGACTGGCGCGCGGTGATCGTGGGCAGCCCCTGGGACCGGGATCACGCGCGGATGCTGGCCGATCAGGTCGCGGGCGGCTGGCTGGCCGACCGGGTCGAGCTGGCGGGCCGGGTCGATGACGACCGGCTGCAATCGCTCTATGGCGCGGCGGGGATCTTCGCGCTGGCAACCCGTTACGAGGGTTACGGCATCGTCTTCGACGAGGCGCTGTCCCATGGCCTGCCCATCGTCAGCACGCGGGTCGGCGCGGTGCCCGATACCGTTCCGCGTGATGCGGGCATCCTTGTCCCGCCCGAAAACATCGCGGCGCTGACCGAGGCGCTGCGCGACCTGCTGACCGACCCCGCGCAGCGCAAGGCCCGCGCGGATGCCGCGTGGCAGGCGGGGCGCGACCTGCCCGGCTGGGACGACACCGCGAGGGTCGCGGCAGGCGTGCTGGACGCCATCGGCTGAGCCTTGCGACAGCGGCGCGATCGTGCATGGATGCGCGGGACCAAGGGATGAAGGGGATACCGATGGACCAGCCGCAATACGTGATCACGCCGCCCGCGCAGGCCAGCGCGCCCGTTCTGGGCAGCAGCGCGCGCTTTCCCGTGCGCCGCATCTTCTGCGTGGGCCGCAACTATGCCGACCACGCCCGAGAGATGGGGCACGACCCGGATCGCGAACCGCCCTTCTTCTTCACCAAGCCCGCCGACGCGCTGCTGACCGATGGCGCCGACCTGCCCTTCCCCTCGGCGACCGAGGATCTGCACCACGAGGCGGAGCTGGTCGTGGCGCTTGGCCAGGGCGGACGCGACATCGCGGTCGAGGATGCCGCGGGCCTGATCTGGGGGGCTGCCGCCGGGATCGACTTCACCCGCCGCGACCTTCAGGCCGAGGCCAAGCGCATGAGCCGTCCATGGGACATGTCCAAGGGCTTCGACCATTCGGCGGCGTTGGGCGCGCTGACCCAGGGGCCCGCCCCCGAAAAGGGCCGCATCTGGCTGAGCGTAGACGGAGAGATGCGCCAGGATGCCGACCTGTCGGACCTGATCTGGTCCATCCCCGAGGTCATCGCCCACCTGTCGCGCCTGGTGGCGCTGGCACCGGGCGACCTGATCTTCACCGGCACGCCCGCGGGCGTCAGCGCCGTCACGCGCGGTCAGCAGGTCAAGGTCGGCATCGAGGGGCTTGCCCCCCTCGATACCAGGATCGTCTGAGGATCAGCCGAGCGAATAGCCCGTTCCGCGCACCGTGCGGACCGGGTTGTCGCCGCCGTTCTGCATCAGCGCCTTGCGCAGGCGGCCGACATGCACGTCGATGGTGCGGGTATCGACATAGATGTCGCGCCCCCACACGCGGTCCAGAAGCTGCTCGCGCGTCCAGACGCGGCCGGGCTTCTCCATCAGGGTGGACAGAAGGCGGAACTCGGTCGGGCCAAGGTGGAGGGGCGATCCGGCGCGAAAGACGCGATGCTCGGCCGCGTCCAGCAGGATGTCCCCGAAGCTGAGCCTCTCGCCCATGCTGGCCGGGCGCGTGCGGCGCAGCTGCGTGCGCAGGCGGGCCATCAGCTCGACCACGGAATAGGGCTTCACGACGTAATCGTCGGCGCCGGTTTCCAGGCCGCGAACGCGGTCCACCTCTTCGCTGCGGGCCGACAGCATGATGATGGGGATCTGGCGGGTGGCGGGATCGGCCTTGACCTGGCGGCAGACCTCGATCCCCGACACCTTGGGCATCATCCAGTCCAGCACGATCAGGTCGGGATTTTCCTCCTGCACCAGAAGCAGCGCGTCCTCGCCATTGTCGGCGACGACAACCTCGAAGCCCTCGGCCTCGAGGTTGTATTGCAGAACCTCGCGCTGCGCGCCCTCATCCTCGACGACCAGAACACAGGGGGCCTGACGCGTCATGGATCAGCCCTCTTCCGCGATCATGGGAACGCTGCTGGCCTTGGGGCGGGCATCCTCGGGGATGTCGCCCGTCACCAGATAGATGACCTGCTCGCAGATCGAGGTCGCGTGGTCGCCCATGCGCTCGACGTTCTTGGCGATGAAATGCAGGTGCATGCAGGCCGTGATGTTACGCGGATCTTCCATCATGTGGGTCAGGAATTCGCGGAACAGGGCGTTGTACATCTGGTCGACTTCCAGGTCGCGCTGGCGCACGTCCTCGGCCAGGTCGGCGTCGCGGCGGATATAGCTGTCCAGCGAATCCTGCAGCATCTTGTTGACCGCCCCGCTCATGCGGCGAAGGGCCATGCCGGCACCCTCGATGGGGGGCATCTGCGACAGGACGCTGGAGCGCTTGGCCATGTTCTTGGCGAAATCGCCCACGCGTTCCAGCGAGGCGGCGATCTTCATGACGGCCAGGACCATGCGCAGGTCGGTCGCGGTGGGCGCGCGCAGGGCGATCAGGCGGGCGGCGTCCTCGTTGATCTGGATTTCCAGCGCGTCGATGGCCTTGTCGCGGCGGCGGACATCCTCGGCCAGGTCCTCGTCGCGGGAATCCAGCGCGGTGGCGGCGTCGGTGATCGCGGCCTCGACCATGCCGCCCATCTTCACGACCAGCGCCTGGATGGTTTCCAGGTCGCGGTCGAATGCGGACGAGATATGCTTGTCGCGGTTCATGTGCTGTCCTTTCGCGCGCTCAGCCGATACGGCCCGAGATGTAGGCCTCGGTCCGGCTGTCCTGCGGCTTCGTGAAGATGTCGTCGGTGTCGCCGTATTCCACCAGGTTGCCCAGGTGGAAGAAGGCGGTCTTCTGGCTGACCCGTGCGGCCTGCTGCATCGAGTGCGTGACGATCACGACCGAGAATTCCTGGCGCAGCTGCTCGATCAGTTCCTCGACCTGGCCGGTCGCGATGGGGTCCAGCGCGCTGCAGGGCTCGTCCATCAGCAGCACTTCGGGGCTGGTGGCGACGGCGCGCGCGATGCACAGGCGCTGCTGCTGGCCGCCCGACAGGCCGGTGCCCGGTTCCTGCAGGCGGTCCTTGACCTCGTTCCACAGGGCCGCGCCGCGCAGCGAACGCTCGACGATCTCGTCCAGCTCGGCGCGGTTGCGCGACAGGCCGTGGATGCGCGGGCCATAGGCCACGTTGTCATAGATCGACTTCGGGAAGGGGTTCGGCTTCTGGAACACCATGCCCACGCGGGCGCGCAGCTGCACCGGGTCCACGCGCTTGTCGTAGATATCCTCGCCGTCCAGCCGGATCTCGCCCTGGATGCGGGCGATGGGGATGGTGTCGTTCATGCGATTGATGCAGCGCAGGAAGGTCGACTTGCCGCAGCCCGAGGGCCCGATGAAGGCCGTGACGGTCTTGTCCAGGATGTCGACGTCGACATCCTTGATGGCATGCTTGTCGCCATAGAACACCTGCACCTTACGTGCCGAGATCTTGATGTCGTCCTGGCCCACGGCGTTCTCCATTCGATTAGTATCGTACATTGTTGTTCCCTTTCGGCCGGATCACCAGCGGCGCTCGAAGCGGCGGCGCAGGACGATTGCAAGCACGTTCATGCACAGCAAGAAGGCCAGCAGCACGATGATGGCGCCCGACGCGCGTTCGATGAAGGCGGGGTCGGCGCGCTGCGTCCAGTTGTAGACCTGCACCGGCAGCGCGGATGCGGGGTCGAACAGGCCCTCGGGCGGGGCAGCGGGGAATTCGCGGACGAAGGCGACCATGCCGATCAGCAGCAGCGGCGCGGTTTCGCCCAGTGCCTGCGCAAGGCCGATGATCGTGCCCGTCAGGATGCCCGGCATGGCCAGCGGCAGGACGTGGTGGAAGACCGACTGCATCTTCGATGCGCCGACCCCCAGTGCCGCGTCGCGGATCGAGGGCGGGACCGCCTTCAGCGCCGCGCGGGTCGAGATGATGATCGTCGGCAGCGTCATCAGGGTCAGCACCAGGCCGCCCACGATGGGCGCCGATTGCGGCAGGCCCGCGAAGTTGATGAAGGCCGCAAGGCCCAGGATGCCGAAGACGATCGACGGCACCGCCGCCAGGTTCGAGATGTTCACCTCGATGACGTCGGTCCAGCGGTTCTTGGGCGCGAATTCCTCGAGATAGATCGAGGCGGCGACCCCGATGGGCACGGCCAGGAACAGCACCACCAGCATCATGTAGAGCGAGCCGAGGATCGCGACGCCGACGCCCGCGGCCTCGGGGCGCTGGTCGGACGCGTCGGGATTGGTCACGAAGTCCCAGTTGAAGCGCGTCACCAGCATGCCGCGCTCCTTCAGCGCCTCGGCCAGCATCAGCTGCTGGGGCGAGGTGTTGCCGTCGGCCTCGGCGCTTTCCATCGTGACGCGGCCCTTGAAGTAGCCGTCCACGCGGCCGTTCACCAGCACGTTCGTCTCGACCGTCGTGCCCAGCAGCTCGGGATCGGCCAGCACGCGGTCGCGCAGCTGGGCGGATGCCTCCTTCGAGATGAGGCCCCCGATATCCTTGTCGCTCAGGCCCTCGATCTCGATCCCGCCATCGGCGACGGCGGTATCGACGGCTGCGTCCAGGACGCGGCCATAGGACAGGGTCAGCACCTTCGACATCTCGGCCGGGTCGCGGTTCCCCTTGGGGTCCAGCACCTCTGCATCCAGCGCGACGGGGATCGACAGATAGGTCTGGCGGAACGCCCCCGCCCCGCCCCCGATGATCGAGCTGAGCAGCACGACAAGCGCCACCAGCGCGATGCCGATCGCGGCGGCACCATAGCTGCGGAAGCGCTTCTCGGCGGCGTTGCGTTTCCTGGTCCGCGCATCCGCGACCAGCAGGGACGATTTCTTCGCGTCACGCGACGCGTCGGCGGGCATCGGAAGATCGGTCATTCGTACTGCTCGCGGTATTTGCGCACGATATAGAGCGCGACGATGTTCAGGGCGAGGGTGATGACGAACAGCGTCAGACCCAGGGCGAAGGCGACCAGCGTCTCGGGCGCCGAGAAGTCGTTGTCGCCGGTCAGCTGGCTGACGATCTTGACGGTGATCGTCGTCATGGCCTCGAAGGGGTTGAGGCTCATCCTGGCGGCGGCTCCGGCACCCAGCACCACGATCATCGTCTCACCGATGGCGCGGCTGGCGGCCAGCAGGACGGCGCCGACGATGCCCGGAAGGGCCGCGGGCAGGACGACCTGCTTGATCGTCTCGGACGGGGTGGACCCGAGGCCCAGCGCACCGTCACGCAGCGACTGCGGCACTGCGTTGATGATGTCGTCCGAAAGAGAGCTGACGAAGGGGATCAGCATGATCCCCATGACCAGGCCCGCCGTCAGCACCGAGGCGCCCGACTGGCCCAGGCCCAGCGGCTGCGCGAAGTAGTCGCGCAGCATCGGACCGACGGTGATCAGCGCGAACAGGCCATAGACGATGGTCGGGATGCCGGCCAGCACCTCGATCGCGGGCTTGGCGATGCCGCGCACGCGCTTGCTTGCATATTCGGACATGTAGATCGCGGCGAACATCCCGATGGGCACCGCGACCAGCAGGGCGATGAAGCTGATATACAGCGTGCCCCACAGCAGGGGCAGGATCCCCAGGTCCGAGTTGCCCTGGAAGCGCGGTGTCCAGTTGGTGCCGAAGAAGAACTCGGTCCAGCTGTATTTCTGGAAGAAGTGGCCGGTCTCGAAGACCAGCGACAGGACGATGCCCGCGGTGGTCAGGATGGCGATGGTGGAACACAGGATCAGCACGCCCATCACGATCCGCTCAACCGTGTCGCGTGCCTTGTATTCGACGCCGATGCGGGTCAGCCCCCAGACGAAGCCGATGATCCCGGCGGCGACGGCAAGCAGGCCGACGAAGGCGCCGGACTGTTCGCCCAGGATGCCCGTCATGCGCAGGAAGGATGCGATGACGATGACGGCAACGGGGGGCGCCAGCGTCGTCAGGGCCACGCTGTAGCCGTGATAGGTGGGTCGGCTGTGCAGGCGGCGGATATCGGGGCCGGCAGCGGCAAAAGCCCGGCCTCGCGCGGCGAAATAGCCGGCGATGGCCAGGATCAGGCTGGCGATGAAAGCCCAGGACAACGGCATAAGGCGTTTCCTTGCGTCAAGGCATGGAGGGAAGGTCGGTATGGCGGCGCGACAGGTGCCGAGCCGCCGGGTCGTTTACTGCATGGCTTCCTGGTTGGCCACGGCTTCCTGAGTCGCGGCCAGTTCCGGATCCGAGACCAGGCCGTACTGGGCCAGCGGGCCGTCGGGGCCTGCCAGTTCATCGGCGACGAAGAAGGATGCGTATTCCTCGAGGCCGGGGATCACGCCGATATGCGCCTTCTTGACGTAGAAGAACAGCGGACGCGAGACCGGGTACTCGCCCGAGGCGATGCTTTCGGTCGAGGGGGTGACGCCCGACATGGTGCCGACGCGCAGCTTGTCCATGTTGTTCTCGTAGAAGGACAGGCCGAAGACGCCGATGCCGTTCGGCGCGCTCTCGATGCGCGACAGGGTCTCGGTATAGTCGCCGTCGATATCGACCGACTTGCCGTCGGTGCGCAGGGTCATGCAGGCCTCTTCCGCCGCATCCTCGTCGCCCATCTCGGCCATGAAGACCTCCATGGCGCCCGATTCCTCGCAGCCGGCCAGGATGACCTTCTCCTCGAAGACTTCGCGGGTGCCGTGCTTGGTGCCCGGAACGAAGGCCAGGATCTCCTGCTCGGGCAGGTCGGCGTTCACTTCGTTCCAGTTGGTCGCGGTGTTGTCGACGATGGCGCCGTCCTTGACGACCTTGGCGGCCAGGGCGTTGAACCAGTCGGCCGGGGTATAGGCGAATTCCGGACCTTCCGAGGCGTTGGCGAAGACGATGCCGTCATAGCCGATGCGGACCTCGATGATCTCCTCGACGCCGTTGGCGGCACAGGCTTCGATCTCGCTGTCCTTGATCTGGCGCGAGGCGTTGGCGACGTCGATGGTGTTCTCGCCCACGCCTTCGCAGAACTTCTTCAGGCCGGCCGACGAGCCGCCCGATTCCACGACCGGCGTCGGATAGTCGGTGTTCTCGCCGAAGGCTTCGGCGACGATGGTTGCGTAGGGCAGCACGGTCGAGGAACCGGCGACCTGGATCTGGTCGCGTGCCGCAGCGGCCGAAGCCGACAGTGCGATGGCCGAAAGGGCGGTAGCGGTAAGGCCGAAGGTTTTCACTTGCTGTCTCCGTTGCAGGAAGAGTTTTGCATGGGGCATGCCCTAGCCCCCGAATGTGACGCCTATGTATGAGATTTGTAACAGCAAGGTGACAAAGCAGGCCCGGCTGCGCAAGGGCGCCATGAAAAAGCCCCGCCGGATGGCGGGGCCTGTACGAAAGGACAGGTCGTCCCCTCAGCCCCACTCGGCCGTGAACTCGCGCCATTCGCGCGCGCCCATGCCGGATTGCTCCTGGGTCACCGTCTCGCCGGCAAGGCGGCGCTTCAGGACGGCGGCGGCCTGCGCGGACAGGCTGACTGCATCCATGCGGTAATCGCGGAAGGCGTTGAAGGCCGCGGGCACCCAGTCGGCGACGATGTCGCACATCTTCTCGGCATAGACGCGGATCTCGTACTGGGCGTGGCTGTCGGCACGCAGGCGCAGGAAATGCAGCAGGTTGTGCAGGTCCGTCTTCCAGTACCACTGGGTATAGATGTTGGCGGGCAGGTTCATCCGCGCCAGTTCGCGCGCAAGCCCCTGCTGGCCGTCATTGCTGAGCATGCTCTCGTAGTGGTCGTAGGACCGCATCGCGTCGTCGCGCAGCAGATCCAGCACGCGCTGCGCCTCGTCGCCCTGAAGGATATCGCCACGGCCCTGGTTGTTCTGGCTGGACTGTGCAGCCAGCTGATCGGGCGCGGGGATATAGAATTCGCGGTCGAGGATCGAATAGCGCGCGGAATATTCGTTCACGTTCGCCATGCGGTGGCGGATCCACTGGCGGGCCACGAAAACCGGCAGCTTGACGTGGAACTTCACCTCGCACATCTCGAACGGGGTCGAATGCCAGTGCCGCATCAGATAGCGGATCAGCCCCTCGTCGTTCTGGACCGATTTCGTGCCGCGACCATAGCTGACGCGCGCCGCCTGGCAGATCGCGGAATCGTCGCCCATGTAGTCGATGACGCGGACCAGCCCGTGATCCAGCACCTGATGCGCGACATAGAGGTGCTTTTCCATGCCGGGAACAGTGGCACGCAGCGTCTGTTGCGGGGCTTCGCGCAGGGCGTCGATCTCGGCCTGCTGTTCCGGGGTCAGGGGCATGGCGGTCCTTTCTGGCTTCGTGTCCGTCATTTGACGCATCGGGGGCCGGATCGCAAGCTTGCCGACCGTGGCGCGTCGTGACACCTTGCCCGCGACCGGAACCAAGGAGATGACGATGGACATCCGCTATCTGCACACGATGGTGCGCGTGAAGGACCTGGAGAAGACGATGGCGTTCTTCAGCCTTCTGGGCCTCGAGGAAACCCGCCGCATCGACAACGAGAAGGGCCGTTTCTCGCTGGTCTTCATGGCCCCTCCGGGCCAGCCGGAATGCCCGGTCGAACTGACTTGGAACTGGGACGGCGACGAGGGGCTTCCCTCGGACAGCCGCCATTTCGGCCATCTCGCCTATCGCGTCGGCAACATCTACGAGATGTGCCAGAAGCTGATGGATGCGGGCGTGACCATCAACCGCCCACCGCGCGACGGGCACATGGCCTTCGTGCGCAGCCCCGACAACATCTCGATCGAGATCCTGCAGGAGGGCGACAACCTGCCCCCGCAAGAGCCGTGGGCAAGCATGGAGAATACCGGCCACTGGTAATCCCGACCGCGCCGTCCGCCCCGAAGGCGGGCGGCGTCAATAGATATAGCGGATCTGCTCGGTCCAGAAGCGTTCGATCCGGCGGGATTGCATGTTCACCTGGTCCAGGGGCGGATCCTCGAGGACGCCCGACATGGCAAGGCCCTCGGCATGGCGCAGGAACATCGCGTGGACGGTGTTGCGAACCTCCTGCCCCTCGTCCGTCAGGCGCACGCGGACCGAGCGGCGGTCCATGTCGCAGCGCTCGTGATGGACATAGCCCATCGCGACCAGCTTCTTCAGGTTGTAGCTGACATTGGACCCCTGGTACATCCCGCGAGAGCGCAGCTCGCCCGCGGTCACCTCGGCGCTGCCCAGGTTGTACAGGATCATCGCCTGCACCGGCGTCAGGTCGGCCCGTCGCAGACGCTCGAACTCGTCCTTGATCAGATCCAGCATCAGCCGATGCATCCTTTCTAGGATCTGGAGGGATTCGAGATAGGCCTCGGTCATTTCCGAGATGCCGGCGGCCTCGGCCATGCTGGCCGCCGACGGAAGCGGGTCACGATGTGCGGATGCAAGCATTGGATCTGGTCGTCCTGTCCTGTGCGTCATGCCTCATGACTGACACAGGAAAGACAACCGACGGTTAACGCCGCAGCCTTTTCCGCACCCTTGCGATCATTTTCCCGCCGTGAAGCGCGCGGCGGCGTGATCCGCGATCATCTCGAGCATGGGCGCCAGGAAATCGGGGGCGCCGCGATCGACCGGGCTTTCGGTCTTGATGCGCGCGGTGACCCACAGGTACAGGTCCTGGTCGTTCTCGCCCAGCATGCGTTCGTACAGGTCCAGCTGTTCGTCGGTCAGACGGCCCAGCCCGTCATCGGCGAAATGGCCCAGGATCAGGTCCATCTCCTTCATGCCCCGCCGCCAGCTGCGCATGTGCAGCCGCTTCAGCCGGTATTCGCGCGGCTCGGATGTGTCAGACATTGCCAAGGGCCTCCTGCAAGCGTTCAACGCGGGCGCTGGCATCAGCAAGGATGCGGCGCAGCTCTGTCAGCTCGGCCCGGAGGGCCGCGCCCGCGGCGGTGTCCTTGGGGCCTGTCCCCTCGCCCGTCAACAGCCAAACAAGCGAGACGCCCGTCAGCGTGGCGATACGTCCCATCAGGCTGGCGGTCGGTTCGGCCTGATCGACCTCCCATCCCTCCAGCGTGTCGGCCAGGATGCCCAGCTCCTCTGCCAGCTGGGCGACGCCCAGTCCCGCCCCTTCGCGTGCGGCGGTCAGTCGGTCGCCCAAGGTGGCGACCTGATCGGCATAGCTGTCCATGAACGGGATCCCTGCTTGTGGCATGTCGCGGGGCAGCGTAAGCCAGTCCGGCCCGCAGTTCAAACCGACGAGACAGCGACCATGGCCCTCATCTCCGACCGGCTTGCCCGGATCAAGCCCTCGCCCACCATCGCGATGACCACCCGCGCCGCGGAACTTCGCGCGGAAGGCCGCGACATCATCGGACTGTCGGCAGGCGAGCCCGATTTCGACACGCCCGAAAACGTGCGCGAGGCCGGCAAGCAGGCGATCGACCGCGGCCTGACGCGATACACCGCCGTCGATGGCACGCCCTCGCTGAAGCGCGCGATCGCGGACAAGTTCGCCCGCGAGAACGGCCTCGACTATACCCCGGCCGAGATCACCGTCGGCACCGGCGGCAAGCAGATCCTGTTCAACGCGCTGATGGCCACGCTGGACGATGGCGACGAGGTGGTCATCCCCGCGCCCTACTGGGTCAGCTATCCCGACATGGTGCTGCTGGCGGGCGGCAAGCCGGTCGTCGTGCCCTGCACCATCGAGGCGGGCTTCCGCCTGACCCCCGAGGCGCTGGAGGCCGCGATCACGCCGCGCACCAAGTGGCTGATCCTGAACTCGCCCTCGAACCCGTCGGGGGCCGGATACGACCGCGCGCAGATGAAGGCGCTGACCGAGGTGCTGCTGCGCCACCCCCATGTCTGGGTGCTGACCGACGACATCTACGAACACCTGGTCTTCGACGGTTTCGAGTTCTGCACCCCCGCGCAGGTCGAACCCGCGCTGAAGGACCGCGTGCTGACCATGAACGGCGTCAGCAAGGCCTATGCCATGACCGGCTGGCGCATCGGCTACGGGGCCGCGCCGCGCCCGCTGATCGCCGCGATGGCCAAGCTGCAGTCGCAATCGACCTCGAACCCCAGCTCGATCAGTCAGTTCGCCGCCGAGGCCGCGCTGAACGGGCCGCAGGATTACATCCGCGACAGCCGCGCGGTGTTCCAGCGCCGTCGCGACCTTGTCGTGGCCGGGCTGAACGAATGTCCCGGCATCGAATGCCCGACGCCACAGGGGGCGTTCTACGTCTATCCGTCCATCGCGGGTCTGATCGGGGCGACCAGCGCCGCCGGAACCCGCATCGACGACGACGAGGCATTCGCCAACGCGCTTCTGGACGAGGAAGGCGTGGCCGTGGTCTTCGGCGCGGCTTTCGGTCTGTCACCGCATTTCCGCATCAGCTATGCCACCTCGGACGAACAGCTGACCGAGGCGGTCGCGCGGATCCGCCGCTTCTGCGAGGGGTGCAACTTCGGCGGATAAACATGCGTTAAGTCTCCAAGCCATTATTGGAGACACACATGCTGCCACATGACGCCATCGTGGTCGTCGCCGACGGCCGCTCTGCCACGCTGTTCCGTAACGTGTCGCGTTACGGGCTGCTTCTCGAACCCTCCGAGAGCCTCGACCCTGCCGAAGGCAGCGCCGCGCATTTCCCCGAGGCGCTTGCCAACCACCTGAACGCGCTGGCCTGCCAGCAGCGCTTCGACGACATCGCGATCATCGCGGACCCCGACACGCTGCGGACCCTGCGGCGGCATTACCACAAGGAATTGCAGTTCCGCCTGCGCAAGGAGGTCGCGCAGGCGATCGCGCCGCAGCCCGAGGCCGCGGCATCCGCGCTTCACTGAAGCTGCGCCAGCACGGCCATCAGCAGGACGCCCCCCAAGGGGACGCCCAGGAACCAGAACAGCAGTTCCCTCATGCCGCGCGGCACCCTCACAGCGCGGTCCAGCCGCCGTCCACGCTGATCGTGGTGCCCGTGATCTGGGCGGCCGCGTCGCTGCACAGGAATACCGCCGTATCGCCCAGCTGGTCGGTCGTGGCGAATTCCTTCGAGGGCTGGCGTTCGAGGATGACCTTCTCGATCACCTCGTCGCGATCCATCCCGTATTTCTGCATCGTGTCGGGGATCTGCGCCTCGACCAACGGCGTGTGGACATAGCCGGGGCAAATCGCGTTCGCGGTGATCGGATCGCGCGCCGTTTCCAGCCCCGTCACCTTGGTCAGCCCGACGATGCCGTGCTTGGCCGCGACATAGGCGGACTTGTAGGGGCTGGCGGTCAGGCCATGCGCCGAGGCGATGTTGATGACGCGGCCCCAGCCCGCCTCGCGCATCATCGGCAGCGCGGCGGCAATGGTGTGGAAGGCCGAGCTGAGATTGATCGCCATGATCGCGTCCCATTTCTCGGTCGGGAAATCGGGAATGGCTGCGACATGCTGGATGCCCGCGTTGTTCACGATGATGTCGCAGCGGCCCGCCTTCTCGACCAGGGCGCGGCATTCGTCCGCCTTGGACATGTCGGCCTTGATATAGCGCGCCTCGACGCCGTGCTCGGCGGCCAGCTTGGCTGCCAGCTCGTGATCCTCGTCGCGGTCGGTGAAGCTGTTCAGGACCACGTTCGCCCCTGCCCGCGCAAGGCGGCTGGCCACGCCCAGCCCGATCCCGGAGTTGGAGCCGGTGATGACGGCGGTCTTGCCGACCAGAAACTTCTCGAACACGGGGAAACCTCCTGCTTTGACCGGGCGGACGCGCCCTTCGCACTCGCAGCATGAGAAAAAAAAAGCGCCCGCACAAGGCGGGCGCAAGTCATGAGGCAGGTTTCATACAGGCAAGAAACCTATCGAGCAGTGGGTTATTTATACGCGAGGAACCGCCCGAGTCCAACACCGAACTTCCGGGTTTGGTTGACGCACCCCCGCCAAGCCTGTTGATAATGTTGCCAAACAAGAAGGCTCGGGGCGGCAGGCAATGCGAATCTACGAAATCCTTAACAAATCTGCGTCAGCGCGGGTCTGTGCCGCCTTGGGCGCCCTTGCGTGCGGTGTTGCAGCAATGCCGCTGACAACCCTTGCCGATCCCGCGCATGGCATTGCAATCTATGGAGAACCGGCACTGGAACCCGGTTTCGCGCATTTGCCCTATGCCGACCCCGAAGCGCCACAGGGCGGCACGATTCGGCTGGCCGAGCCGGGGGGCTTCGACAGCCTGAAACCCTGGATCCTCAAGGGCAATCCCGCATGGGGCGTGGGCGTTCACGTGACCGAAGCCCTGATGATGCGGTCGATCGACGAGCCCTTCACGCTGTACGGCCTGCTGGCCGAAAGCGTGGACGTGGCCCCCGACCGCTCTTGGGTCGAATTCACGCTGCGCCCCGAGGCCCGATTCTCGGATGGCAGCCCCGTCACGCTGGACGACGTGATCTGGAGCTACGAGACCTTGGGTACGCAGGGGCACCCGCGATACCTGGGCGCCTGGTCCAAGGTCGAGACGCTGGAGAAGACCGGCCCCCGCAGCATCCGCTTCACCTTCAACGAGATCGACCGCGAACTGCCCTTGCTGATGGGCATGCGCCCCATCCTGAAGAAATCCCAGTGGGAGGGGCAGGATTTCACCCAGTCCAGCCTGGAGCCCCCCATCGGCAGCGGCCCCTATGTCATCGAGGCCGTCGATCCGGGCCGCTCGATCACCTTCCGCAGGAACCCCGATTACTGGGGCGCCGATCTGCCGCTGAATGCGGGGCTCTATAATTTCGACGCGATCCGTTACGACTATTTCGCGGATGGCAATGCGATGTTCGAGGCGTTCAAGGCCGGCGAGGTCGATGTCTGGCGCGAGCTTTCGGCCCAGAAATGGCAGACCGAGTTCGATTTTCCCGCTGTCCAGCGCGGCGACGTGACCCTGTCCGAGATCCCGCAGGAACGCCCCTCGGGGATCGTCGGGCTGGTGATGAATACCCGCAACCCGATCTTCGACGACTGGCGCGTGCGGCAGGCCATGATCGAGATGTTCAACTTCCGCTTCATCAACCGGGTGCTGAACGGCGGAAACGATCCGCGGATCACGTCCTATTTCTCGAACAGCTACCTGTCGATGGATGAGGGACCCGCGACCGGGCGCGAGGCCGAACTGCTGGCCCCCCATGCCGACACCCTGCCCCCCGGCACCATCGAGGGTTACGGCCTGCCCGAAGGCGCGGAACGCGCGATGGACCGCCCCGCCATCCGCCGCGCAATGAAGCTGATGGAGGATGCGGGCTGGACCGTGCAGGACGGTCGCATGGCCGATGCGGACGGTCGCCCCTTCGAATTCGAGATCCTGCTGAACCAGAACGGCAGCGCGATGCGCAGCGGCTCCGAGGTCCTGCAGATGGTCAACATCTTCGTCGAGGCGCTGCGCCCCCTGGGCATCCGCCCCAACGTGACCATGCTGGATTCCGCGCAATTCGTGCAGCGGACCAACAACTATGCCTTCGACATGACCTGGTACGAACGCGGCCTGTCGCTGTCGCCCGGCAATGAACAGCGGCTCTATTGGGGGGCGTCGGGCGTGTCCGATCCGGGCAGCCGCAACTGGATGGGGATGGACAGCCCCGCCGCCGAGGCCGCGATCGACGCGATGGCCGCCGCCGAGGATCGCGACGACTACATCGCCGCCGTCCGCGCACTGGATCGTGTGCTGACGGCCGGGCGCTATGTCATACCTGTGAACTATTCCCCCGTTTCGCGTCTGGCCCATGCCGCGCGGCTTGAATACCCTGATTACATACCGGTTTACGGGGATTGGCCCGGCTTCATGCCGGATGTTTGGTGGCAGGAGGCGAACTGATGCGGATCTTGTGTGTTACGATTCTGGCCTGCGCGACGCTGGCCGGCTGCAACACCGTCGCAGGTGTCGGCGAGGATATCACCGGGGTTGCCCGCTGGACCCAGGGCAGCCTTCCCGCAGGAGGGAGTTACTACTGATGAAGTGGCACCACGTCCAAGAGAACTGGAGCGCCTTCTACGAGGCGATCACCGACAAGTGGCCCGAGGTCGACGAAGCCGACCTGGACGAGATCGACGGCGACCAGCGCGCCTTCGTCGAATACCTGACCGAAGTCACCGGCCAGGAACCCGAGGAAGTGCGCGAGGAGATGCGCGAATGGCTGCGCGGAGAGATCCCGTCGGACATCGTCATGGATCCCGTGCATGACAACCAGTCCATCCGGCTCAGCTCCAAATACGTCAACGAGGGCGAGGACGAGTTTGCCGACGATGCCCGCTTCGGCGACGATGGCGACAACGCCGAGGATGGCTGAAACGAAAGACGCCGCCCTATCGGGCGGCGTCTTCAGTTTTCAGGCCCGAAGCGCGGGCTCTGCGGACAAGCCCTTCAGCTTGCCCATCTTCATGATCAGCATCACGTAGATGACGCCATAGAGGCCCGCGACCGTCAGACCCACCCAGTGGATCTCGAACGGGGTGAACATGTAGGCGGCGACCAGGCCCAGCTGCATCGCGAAATGCAGCGGATAGTAGCGGCGATCGCCCAGGTTCTCTCGCGACCAGCCGAGATTGGCCGAATAGAGACGGATCAGGCTGTCGAGCGAGTTGATCACGAAGACCACGCCCACGCCGATCATGAACCAGTTCAGCCAGCCGGGGATCGCGATCGAACCCTGATGATAGACGAACAGCACGCAGAACCACAGCCCCAGGGGCACCGCCGGCAGGAAGACCATCGCCAGCGCCAGCTGCCAGGTGTTCAGCCCGCCCACGAAGCGCGCCACGAACTGGCCGATCATGATCGACCACGCGAACCACCAGAACAGGTAGAACTCGTGATAATCGTTGATGGGCGTCGAGAAGCGCGGCAGGTGGCGGAAGTAATCCATCAGCAGGCCGACATTGCCCACGAAATCGGACATGCCCACGCGGCTGTAGACGAAGGCGATCATGGCAAGCGCGGTGAAGGCCAGCGTGCCGAAGCCGTAGCTCGAGATGATGGCGAGCCATTTCATCACATTCATGTTGCCGCTGGAGATGACGGCAGCGCCGATCACCACCACGACCAGTACCCAGATCGCCGTCTGCGACATCTCGGGGGCATAGCCCGGCAGGCTGGTCATGAACAGGTAGCAGGTGAACGAGCAGGTCGCGATGACGGTCAGGTTGTAGACCCATTTCACCAGCGGGATCTCGAACAGCTTCAGCTTGGGCTCGATGGCCACGAAATAGAAGGTGGCGACGAAATACATCAGCCAGACCAGCGGTCCCCACATGCCGAACTCGACGGCAAGGGCGTTGGTGAAGGCGAAGGCGCCGTCTTCCTCGTAGACGGGGAATTCGCTCAGCGGCAGCATCACGAGGCCCATGTCCAGGCCGGCGGTGAACAGCAGCGCGATCAGCGTGAACAGGCCGACGGGCGATTCGCCACGCATCGGCAGGCGCGGCCAGCGGACAAGCACGAACACCGCGCAGGCAAGAACGCTTAGATATGCGACGGTTATGATCGGCGTCATATACGATCCTTGTTTTCGCAATCGAATGATCTTCTGGGTGACCGGCCCGAACAAGCGCAGCGGCAGTGCTGGACTGCCGCCGCCAAGTCGTCACCGGCGCGGCATACGGGTGCCGCTTATTTGTTTGATGGGCTAAGAATGATGGATATTGATTGCTTAGTCAATCAAAAACATCGGAAGGGTTGAGCCGCCCCTCCGCATCTGTCAAAGGGCAGCCTTGATCATGGCGGAACGGGGGTCCCGCATGTCCACGGTTATGAAACTTGCGACGAGCAGCATCCTGCTGGGCCTGCTGGTCCTGGCGCTCAAGACGCTGGCATGGCGGCTGACGGGGTCGGTCGCGCTGATGTCGGACGCGCTGGAAAGCATCGTGAACGTGGCGACCGCCGTGGCGGCGCTGGTGGCGATCCGCGTGGCGCAGCGCCCGGCGGATGACGGCCACCCCTATGGCCACCACAAGGCCGAGTTCTTCTCGGCCGTGCTGGAAGGCGTGCTGATCATCGTCGCGGCCCTGGTGATCCTGCACGAGGCATGGGAGGCGTTCCGCGCCCCCCGCATGATCGAGGCCCCCGCAGCGGGTCTTGCGATCAACGCCGTCGCGGGCGCACTGAACGCGATCTGGTGCCGGGTACTGCTGGTGCAGGGGCGCAGGTTGCGATCGCCCGCGCTGGTCGCCGACGGGCGGCACCTGCTGTCGGATGTCGTCTCATCCGCCGGGGTGCTGCTGGGCGTGGCGCTGGCCCATGCCACGGGCTGGGCGGTGCTGGACCCGCTGCTGGCGATGCTGGTGGGGCTGAACATCCTGTGGTCGGGCTGGCGCGTCATGGCCGCATCCATCGGCGGCCTGATGGACGAGGCCGTCCCCGACGAGACGCTGCAGGCGATCCGCGACATCATCTCGGACAAGGCCACCGGCGCGATCGAGGCGCACGACCTGCGCACGCGCCATGCAGGCGCGGTGACCTTCATCGACTTCCACCTGGTGATCGACGGGCAGACCAGCGTGGCCGATGCCCATGCGATCTGCGACCGGATCGAGGGGTCACTGAAGGCGCTGCTGCCCGATGCGCAGATCACCATCCATGTCGAGCCCGAACACAAGGCCAAGCATTCGGGCGTCCTCGTCCTCTAGTCCCGCAGGCGGACCCAGACCGGGACGTGATCGCTCGGCTTCTCGCCCGCGCGGGCATCGCGATCGACGCCCGTCTCGACCATCAGGTCGGCGGCCTGCGGCGACAGCAGCAGGTGGTCGATGCGGATGCCGTCATCCTTGTTCCACGCCCCCGCCTGGTAATCCCAGAAGGTGAAGGGCCCGCGCGTCGCGTGCGGGTCGCGGATGCGCACCGCATCGGTCCAGCCCTGGTTCACGATCCGGCGGAAGGCCGCGCGGCTTTCGGGGCGGAACAGTGCGTCCTCGGTCCATTTCTGCGGGTTGGCCGCGTCGCGCGGTTCGGGGATGATGTTGTAATCGCCCAGCATGATCACGGGCATCTCGGATGCCAGCAGCTCCGCGGCGCGCAGGCGCAGCCGTTCCATCCATGCCAGCTTGTAGTCGTATTTCGGACCCGGCGCGGGGTTGCCGTTCGGCAGGTACAGACCCGCGATGCGCACCGCGTGATCGCCGATGACCGTCGCCTCGATATAGCGGGCCTGCTCGTCCTCGTCGTCGCCGGGCAGGCCGCGGGTCACGTCCTCCAGCGGCAGCTTCGACAGGATCGCGACGCCGTTGAAGCTCTTCTGGCCATGCGTCTCGACCCGCCAGCCCATGTCCTCGAAATGCTCGCGCGGAAAGTTCTCGTCCACGGACTTGATTTCCTGCAGGACGACCAGATCGGCATCGGTCGAGGCCAGCCAGTCGCCGAGCGCCTGGATGCGTGCCTTGACGCCGTTGATGTTGAAGCTTGCGATTTTCATGGGCGGCATCTTTAGCGCCGCCCCCGGATTTGGCAACCGCCCCGGATGGGGCAGCCCTACATCGAGAAGGACGTGCCGCAGCCGCAGCTGCTGGTGGCGTTCGGATTCTCGATCACGAAGCGCGCGCCGATCAGTTCGTCCGTGAAATCGATCACGGCATTGGCCAGGAACGGCAGCGACACAGGATCGACCACGACCCGCTGGCCGCCCTTTTCCAGGACCAGGTCGTCATCCTCGGGCTTGTCCAGCCGGATGTCGTACTGGAAGCCGGAACATCCCCCGCCGGACACGGCGACGCGCAGCGCCACGGGGTCCTTTCCCGCGTTGATTTCGGCCAGCCTGTCATAGGCCCGCTCGGTGACTTTGGGTGGCAAGTTCATGGGTCGTTCCCGTTTTCGTCCGACACCGGGAAATATAGGGTCTGATGCGAACACTCGCAAGGAAGGCCCTGCAACACGTGACCGCACTCGCGCCCTATGCCTGCAAGCCCGAGGACAGCCGTGGCCGGCTGAGCCCCGAACAGCTGTCCACCTTCCGTTCGCCCTGGCAGCGCGACCGCGACCGGATCATCCATTCCAGCGCCTTCCGCAGGCTGAAGCACAAGACGCAGGTCTTCGTGGAACAGGACGGCGAGGCCTATCGCGGGGATTACTTCCGCACGCGCCTGACCCACACCATCGAGGTCGCACAGGTCGCCCGCACCATCGCGGGCGCACTGTCGCTGAACACCGACCTGGCCGAGACCGTGGCGCTGGCGCACGATCTGGGCCACCCGCCCTTCGGCCATACCGGCGAGGACGCGCTGGCCGTCCTGATGGAGCCTTACGGCGGCTTCGACCACAACGCCCAGGCCCTGCGCATCGTCACGCGGCTGGAGCGTCACTACGCCGATTTCGACGGCCTGAACCTGACCTGGGAGAGCCTCGAGGGCATCGCCAAGCATAACGGCCCCGTCACGGGCGACCTGCCCTATGCCCTGGCCGAGGTGAATGCCGACTGGGACCTGGAGCTTGCGACGAATGCCAGCGCCGAGGCGCAGGTCGCGGCCGTTGCGGACGACATCGCCTACAATCACCACGACCTGCATGACGGGCTGCGCGCGGGTCTGTTCACCGAAGCTGACCTGGCCGAACTGCCCGTGATCGGCCCCGCCTTCGCCGATGTGGACCGCCTCTATCCCGATCTGGATGCGCAGCGTCGCCGCTACGAGGCGCTGCGCCGCGTCTTCGGCGTCATGGTCGAGGATGTGATCGCCGTGGCCGAGAACCGGCTTGCCGCGCTGCAGCCGCAATCGGTGGACGACATCCGCGGGATGGAGGGGCCGATCATCCGCTTCTCGAAGCCGCTCTATCAGAACATCAAGGCGATCAAGTCCTTCCTGTTCCAGCGCATGTACCGCGCCCCTTCCGTGGTCGTGGAACGCAAGTCGGTGACGCAGATGGTGAACGACATGTTCCCGCTGTTCCTCGACACGCCCGAATGCATGCCAGACCAGTGGCACCGCGCCGCGCTGGCCCTGCCCGACCGCACGGAACGCGCGCGGCTGGTGCTGGACTATGTCGCAGGCATGACCGACCGCTTCGCGATCGCGGAACATCACCGACTGTTTCCCGACAGCTCGAACTGATCCGGGCCGGGTTGCGTTGACTGCCCGACGCAACCCGACACCAAAGGAGGATCGGATGATCACCAAGACCGGATCTGCGAAATGGGAAGGCGGCCTCAAGGAAGGCAAGGGCCAGGTGTCCAGCCAGTCCGGCGCGCTGTCGGACCAGCCCTACGGCTTCAACACCCGCTTCGAGGACAAGCCCGGCACCAACCCCGAGGAACTGATCGGCGCGGCGCATGCGTCCTGCTTCTCGATGGCGCTGGCGATGATGCTGGAACAGGAAGGCATCTCGGGTGTCGCGATCGAGACGACCTCGGAAATCTCGATGGACAAGGAGGGCGACGGCTTCGCCGTCAAGAAGGCCCATCTGAAGACCCTGATCAAGGCCGACGCCGATCAGGCCAAGGTCATGGAGATCGCCGACAAGGCCAAGGCCGGCTGCCCGATCTCGAAGCTGCTGAACGCCGAGATCACGATGGACGCCAAGATGGCATAACGCGAAACGCCCGGTCCTGTCGGACCGGGCGTCTTCGTTTCAGACCATCATTTCCTTGGTCGCGGTCAGCGACAGGTCGGGATGGTCGCGACCCACGCGGTCGATGTCCCATTGCAGGCGGGTCAGGAAGACCAGGTCGCCGTCATGGTCCAGCGCCATGTGCTGCTTGTTCGCGTTCGAGAATGCCTCGACCTTGTCCTTCGGTCCCGCCACCCAACGCGCGCTGGTGAACTGGCTGGCCTCGAAGCGCACGGGGATGCCGTATTCCAGCTCGATCCGGCTGGCCAGAACCTCGAACTGCAGGGCACCCACGACGCCCACGATGAAGCCCGAGCCGATCATCGGCTTGAACACCTTGGCCGCGCCTTCTTCGGCGAATTGCATCAGCGCCTTTTCAAGGTGCTTGGCCTTCATCGGATCGGTCGCGCGGACCGATTGCAGCAGTTCGGGCGCAAAGCTGGGAATGCCGGTGAAACGCAGGGCCTCGCCCTCGGTCAGGGCATCGCCGATGCGCAGCTGGCCGTGGTTCGGAATGCCGATGATGTCGCCGGCCCATGCCTCTTCGGCCAGTTCGCGGTCGGCGGCAAGGAACAGCACGGGGTTGCTGACAGCCATCGACTTCTTGGACCGCACATGCGTCAGCTTCATCCCGCGCTCGAAATGCCCGCTGGCAAGACGCACGAAGGCCACGCGGTCGCGGTGCTTGGGGTCCATATTGGCCTGGACCTTGAAGACGAAGCCCGTGACCTTCTTCTCCTCGGGGGCGATCTCGCGGTCGGCGCTGTTCTGCGGCTGCGGCTCGGGGCCGTAGGTGCTGATGCCCTTCATCAGTTCCTGCACGCCGAAGCTGTTGATCGCGCTGCCGAACCAGATGGGCGTCATGTGCCCTTCCAGGAAGGACTGGCGGTCGAAGGTCGGCAGCAGCTCGCGCGCCATCTCGATCTCTTCGCGCAGCTGGGTCAGCAGGTGTTCGGGGATGTGCTGGGCCAGCTTGGGGTCGTCCAGACCGTCGATGGCGATGGATTCCGCGACCTTGTTGCGGTCGGCGCGGTCCATTAGCTCCAACCGGTCGTTGAGCATGTCGTAGCAGCCAAGGAAATCGCGGCCGACCCCGATGGGCCAGGATGCGGGCGCTACGTCGATGGCCAGGTTCTCCTGGATCTCGTCGATGATCTCGAAGGTCTCGCGGGATTCGCGGTCCATCTTGTTACAGAAGGTCAGGATCGGCAGATCCCGCAGGCGGCACACCTCGAACAGCTTGCGCGTCTGGGATTCGACGCCCTTGGCGCCGTCGATCACCATGATCGCCGCATCCACCGCCGTCAGCGTGCGATAGGTGTCTTCCGAGAAATCGCTGTGACCCGGCGTGTCCACCAGGTTGAACCGGAACCCGTCGAAATCGAAGGACATCGCCGAGGCCGAGACCGAGATCCCGCGATCCTGTTCCATCTTCATGAAGTCCGACCGCGTCCGCCGCGCCTCGCCCTTGGCGCGCACCTGTCCGGCCATCTGGATGGCGCCACCATACAGAAGGAATTTCTCGGTCAGCGTGGTCTTGCCGGCATCCGGATGCGAGATGATCGCGAAGGTCCGGCGGCGTGCGATTTCGGGCGGAAGTTCGGGGCGGTTTGTCATGGCCAGCGCTTTACCGCGCCCGTGTGGACAAGGCAATCGCCACGAGGCACCGCATCGAATTGTCTGCAATGCGGGGCTTGTGCGCCGCGGCGATCGGCGCATGATCCGACCCCATCGGTTGCGCAAGACGGGGACAGGGTATGCCCGCGCCACGGGACAGATCGATGCGGCTTCTGGCGGGACGCGGCCTCGAATGGCTGCGGCGGCACATCATGGACCTGCCCGACCCCTGCCCCGCCGACCATCCCGCGCTGCCTGCGCTTGCCGCGACCGGGCGCCTGGCACCGATGCTGTCGGCGCTGCGCGGAAGGCCATCCCCGCTGGAGGCGCTGGTCAGCAGGCGGCTGCACCCCGACCTTCTGCGGGATGCCGCGCTGCGCGTCATCGAGGGCGCGCGCGACAGGACGACGCTGCTGCTGATGCAGGCGGGCGCGCAGGACACGCAGCCGTGGCTGCTGGCCTGCGAACGCCTGGCGTCGGACACGGCCCTGCCCCTGCCCGACCGCCTGCCATTCGCCGCCGACCGCGACCTTTTCCCCGAGGCCGAGCGCCTGCTGGAACACGCCGACGCGGAAACAAGCCTGACGCTGATGCTGCATCTGTGGCGGTTCGGGACCGCCCGCCCGCAGCTGTCGGATCGGTGGGCCGTCACCCGGATCCACGACCGGCTGCAATGGCTGCTGCAGGAGGCCTCCGACAGGCGGGATACGACCGACCTTGCATCGACCATCGTGTCGCTGGCGCTGATCGATCCCGGCTTCGATCCGGGCAGGCACGCCGCGGACCTTATCGCATCGCAGCGGTCCGACGGGTCCTTCGGCGCGCGGCTGGGCGAAGGGACATTGGACCAGTCCCTGCGCGACGGCGCGACGCCGACGCTGGCCGCAATCCATGCGCTGCACGCGATGGGCTGGCGGCGCGGGCAGGCAGGCGTCCCGGCACCGCACCCCGGGCGCGTGTCCTGATACCCCTAACGCAATGCGGCGCGGACAATCGTCCGCGCCGCATGAACCGATGCCGGATGTGCGCTCAGCGCACGATCATCACCGAGACCGGCGAATGACGCGCCACCGCGTTCGCGTCGCGGCTGACGCGGATGCTGCGCAGCTCGTCCGGCTGATCGGTCGCCATGACGATCAGGTCGGCGGCATATTTCTCCTGCGCGCGCAGGATGGTCTCGGCGATATGGCCGTGCCCGACATGGACCTTCACGCGCGACGGATCGTCGAAATGCGTGTCGGCAAAGCGGTCCAGCTCGACCTTCTGGGCCTGAAGGATCTTCTCCTCGTAGCCGCGCGGCAGGAAGGTCGCCACCATCGAGCTGCCGAAGTCGTGGACGATCCCCAGAAGGTGGATCACGCCCCGATCCGCTGCCAGCCGCTTGGCGACCGGCAGGGCCTTGGCCCAGCTTTCGGGATGCTGAAGGTCGATCGGCAGAAGGATGTTGTCATGCATGGCTTGCCCCTTTCGCATCGGTCGTCGGCGCGGTGCGGCGACGCTGCGCCCAGACCACCAGCCCCAGCAGCAGGAATGCCGGGATATAGATCCAGTAACGCGACGGCGCGTCGGCCGGTGCACGCACCGCCATGATCGTCTGATCCCAGTCCAGGCCCGCATTCTGCGCGGGGCTGCCGAAAGCCACGTTGTCGATCACGACCTTCTCGCCATCCTCGATCAGCTCGATCCCGGCGGCGGCAAGGCGATCCTCGCCGGTCTCGCCCTCGGGGACCTCCAGCAGCGCCGAGAACTCGGTCGGGGTGCCGATGTCGTTGAAGCCCGAGATGCGCAGCCGCAGCCCCTCGCCCGGGACGCTGTCCTCCAGCGCCTGGACGAATTCGGTCGCGGGACGTTCCTCGAAGGGCGGGAAGGCATAGCCCCAGAAGAAGCCCGGACGGAAGATGGTGAAGGCGATCAGCAGCAGCGCCACGCCCTCCCAGATGCGGTTGCGGACGATGAACCACCCCTGGGTCGAGGCCGCGAACAGCAACATCGCGATGGTCGCCGTCACGAAGACGAAGATGCCCTGTACCCAGCCTACGTCGATCAGCAGCAGATCCGTGTTGAAGATGAACAGGAACGGCAGCGCCGCGGTCCGAAGGCTGTAGAAGAACGCGACGACCCCGGTGCGGATCGGATCGCCGCCCGACACGGCCGCAGCCGCGAAGGAGGCAAGCCCCACCGGCGGCGTCACGTCCGCCATGATCCCGAAGTAGAAGACGAACAGGTGCACCGCGATCAGCGGCACGATCAGCCCGTTCTGCTGCCCGAGGGTCACGATGACAGGCGCCAGCAGCGCCGAGACGACGATGTAGTTCGCCGTGGTCGGCAGGCCCATCCCCAGGATCAGCGACAGGACCGCCGTCAGGCCCAGGATGGCCAGCAGGTTGCCGCCCGACAGCACCTCGACCACGTCGGCCAGCGCGGCCCCGACGCCGGTCTGGCTGACCGCACCCACGATGATGCCCGCGGTCGCCGTGGCGATGCCGATGCCGATCATGTTGCGCGCGCCCGAGATCAGGCCGTCGACCAGGTCGTTCACGCCCGAACGCAGGGCCGTTCCCGCGCCCTTGTTGCCCGACCCGTCCTCGCCGCGCAGCACCACCATCAGGGGGCGCTGCGTGACAAGGATGAAGATCATGAAGGCCGTCGCCCAGAAGGCCGAGAGGCCCGGCGACAGGCGGTCCACCATCAGCGCCCAGACCAGCACGACGACCGGCAGGATGAAGTGCAGGCCCGACCGCACCGTCGGCCCCGGCAGCGGAAGCTGCGTCACGGGCGCGTTCGGATCGTCAAGATGCAGCGGCTCCTCCTTCGAGGCGACCCACAGCAGCGCGACATAGGCGGCGGTCAGCAGCGCGAAGACCACGTAGGGCGCGGCGGCACCGAAGGCGGGACGGATCCATCCCATCGTGTAGTAGACGATCAGCGACAGCGCGCAGACGCCCGCGACGAGGAAGGCGGTGCCCAGCAGGCGGCGCAGGATCGGCGGCGGCGTATAGGCGCGCGGCAGGCCCTGCATCCCGGCCTTCATCGCCTCGAGATGGACGATGTAGACCAGCGCGATATAGCTGATCGTGGCGGGCAGGAAGGCGTGCTTGACCACGTCGAAATAGGGGATGCCCACATATTCGACCATCAGGAAGGCCGCGGCCCCCATCACGGGCGGCATGATCTGGCCGTTGACCGAGGATGCGACCTCGACCGCGCCGGCCTTTTCGGAATTGAACCCGACCTTCTTCATCAGTGGGATGGTGAAGGTGCCGGTGGTGACCACGTTGGCGATGGACGACCCCGAGATGAGGCCCGTCATCGCGCTGCTGACCACGGCCGCCTTGGCCGGTCCGCCGCGCATGTGGCCCATCATCGAGAATGCGACCTGGATGAAGTAGTTGCCCGCGCCCGCCTTGTCCAACAGTGCGCCGAACAGCACGAACAGGAACACGAAGCTGGTCGAGACGCCCAGCGCGATGCCGAAGACGCCCTCGGTCGTGATCCACTGGTGGTTGGCGACCTCGGTCAGCGAATTGCCCCGATGCGCGATGATCGAGGGCATGTAGGGCCCGAGGAACGTATAGACGAGGAACACCGTCGCCACGATCATCAGCGCGGGCCCGAGGCTGCGGCGCGTGGCCTCCAGCAGCAGCAGGATGCCGACGACCGCGATCATCAGGTCGCGCGTGATCGGCGCGCCGACGCGGCGACCCAGCTCGTCGCTGAAGACGAAGACATACATGGTCGCGACCACGCCCAGGATCGCCAGCGCCCATTCCCAGGGCGGGACCCAGGCCTTGGGCGACCCCATCAGGATGGCGCCGACCAGCCCGATGGCGACCAGCGCAATGAACCAGATCGGCATGCTTGCCGGCGATCCATAGATGAACAGCCCGCTGAGGATCAGCGGAACGACGATGCCAAGACCCAGCTGGAACGGTGATTTTTCAGCGGGATAGGCCATGAAAGCCAGAAACAGTGCGAAGGCCAGGTGGACCGAACGCGCATCCGTCGCGCTGACGATGCCGAAATTCAGCATGAAGGGCAGCGGCGAGGCGATCCACAACTGGAACAGCGACCAGCACAGGGCCACCGTCAGGATCAGCCGGCCGACGAAACCGGGGGGCGTCCGCGCGCCCGTGTCGGATGACGCGACAAGCTCGTCCAGCTCGGCCTGGCTCAGTTCTCCTCGGCCCGAGGCGCCCATCTCGACCGCGCTGGCCTGTTGCTGGCGGCGCTCCGCCTCTCTGTCCGTCTCGCTCATCACGGCACCCCTTGGATCTGGATTTGTCTTTATTGCTTCATGATGAAAGGGCGGCCCGATGGGGCCCCCCTTCTGGTCAGGACCGGATCACTCGACCCAGCCCTGCTCGCGATAGTAACGCTCGGCGCCCGGATGCAGGGGCGCGCTGTTGCCGTCGGCGACCATTTCCTCGGGGGTGAGGTTGGCGAATGCCGGGTGCAGGCCCTTGAAGCGGTCGAAGTTGTCGAAGACGGCCTTCACGACCTGGTAGACGGTCTCTTCGGGGATGTCCTCGGAGGTGACGAACGTCGCCTTGACGCCGAAGGTCTCGGTGTCCTCGTCGTTGCCCGCATACATGCCGCCCGGAATGGTGGCCTTGGCATAGTAGGGGTTCTCGGCGATCAGGCTGTCGATGGCGTCGCCCGCGACGGTGACCAGGCGCGCGTCCACGGTCGAGGTCGCCTCCTGGATCGAGCCGTTCGGATGACCGACGGTATAGCTGATGGCATCGACCTGGTTGTCGCCCAGTGCGGCCGACTGTTCCGCCGGGCGCAGTTCCGAGGACAGCGAGAAGTCGTCCATCGACATGCCCATCGTGTCCAGCACGATCTCGAAGGTGCCGCGGGTGCCCGAACCGGGGTTGCCCACGTTCACGCGCTTGCCGGCGAGATCCTCGAACTTCTCGATGCCGCTGTCCGCACGCGCGACGACGGTGAAGGGTTCCGCATGGACCGAGAAGACGGCGCGCAGCTTGTCGAAGGCGTCGCCCTCGAAGTCCGAGCTGCCGTTATAGGCGTGGAACTGCCAGTCGGACTGCGCGACGCCCATCGTCATACCGCCGGACTTGATCTGGTTGATGTTGTCGATCGACCCGCCCGTCGCCGGTGCCGTGCAGCGCAGGCCCGTCTCGGCGGTGTCGCGGTTCACGAGACGGCAGATCGACTGGCCGACCACGTAGTAGACGCCCGTCTGGCCGCCGGTGCCGATGGTGATGAACTGCTCTTCCTGGGCCAGCGCGGGGCCCGCGACCAGCGCGAAGGCCGTGCCGAACAGGATCGGTTTCAGTTTGCTCATGCTGCTTCTCCCTTTGTCGCTATGCGGAAGGGGCGGATATGCCGCGGCCACCTTCGACGCAAGACCCCTTCATGCTTAGACAATCCGGCGGTTTTGACAATCCCCGGCGGGCTTCGGGTCAGTCGTGCAGCACTGCTGCCACCCGTTCGCGCAGCACCGGCAGCAGATCGCGGGCAAACCACGGGTTGCGGCGCAGCCACGCGGTATTGCGCCAGCTTGGATGAGGCAGCGGCACCGTATCGGGGCCGAATTTGCGCCAATCCGCCACGGTTTGCGTGACGTTCGCCCGCCCCAGATGCCAGCGCATCGCATGCCCGCCGACCAGCAGCGTCAGGCGCGGGCGCAGCTGGTCCACGACCTGTTCGCGCCATGTCGCCGCGCAGATCGGCGGGGGCGGCAGATCGGACCCCTTGGCGTCATAGCCCGGAAAGCAGAAGGCCATCGGCACGATCGCGATGCGTGCGCGGTCGTAGAACACGTCCTGATCCACGCCCATCCATTCGCGCAGGCGATCCCCCGACCGGTCGGTGAAGGGACGCCCGCTTTCATGCACACGCGCGCCGGGTGCCTGCCCCACGATCAGGATGCGGGCACCCTGCCCGAACCAGACGACAGGCCGCGGCGCATGGCGTGTCGCGGTCGCGGCAAAGCGCTCGGCGCAGATGCGGCAGGCCCCGATCCGCGCCCTCAGATCGTCGATATCCTTCATTTGAGGCAATATCGTGGCGTTCGGTGCTGGCCACAACCGGGAGTTTCGGGATCAACTGGTCCAAGGGTGGACAGCGGGAACGGGGGAAACTAATGTCGCGGCCAAGGGATGGGGCGTCCTGCATGGCTGGCCCCTTGCACAAATTCTGCCGGTGAATCAGGGCCATGCTCGAATTCGACAACGTCTCCAAGGCATTCTGGACAGGCAAGCAGCACAAGGTCATTCTGGACCGTGCGTCCTTCCGCGTGGAACTGGGCAACTCGCTCGGGATCCTGGCGCCGAACGGGACGGGCAAGACGACGCTGATCAACATGATGTGCGGCCTGGAACAACCCGACGAGGGGCGCATCCGCCGCGACTGCCGCATCTCGTTTCCGCTTGGGTTCATGGGCGGCCTTGTCAGCCGGCACAGCGCGAACGAGAACGCGCGGTACATCGCGCGGATCTACGGGCTGGATCCGGATTACGTCTCGGCCTTCACGCGCTGGTTGTGCGACATCGCGGAATATTTCGACATGCCGGTGGGGACCTATTCGGCGGGGATGCGGCAGCGGTTCAACTTCGCCCTGCTTCTGGCGCTGGATTTCGACATCTACCTGATCGACGAGGGGATGCCCCAGACGACGGATGTGGAATTCAACCGCAAGGCGGGTACAGTGCTGTTCGAGCGTCTGCAGACCTCGACCACGGTGATCGTGTCGCACCAGCCCAAGACGATCGAGAAGTTCTGCAATCGTGCCGCCGTCCTGCGCGACGGCAAGCTGTACATGTTCGAGACTTTGGACGAGGCCAAGCAATATTATGATTACACCGCCTAAGGCGCGCCGCTTCCATGGTTCGGTCTCGGAATCCGTCAAGCCGGGCGTGGGGGAAACCCGCGCCACGCCCGAAGCCGCGACCGACGCCGCCAAGGAAGCCATGCCCAACGCCGCGCAGATCCGGGCCGAGAAGCTGAAGCGCTTCACCGCCACCGAAGAGATCGCGGACGGGTTCGAGGGGATGCTGCCCCCCGGCGGGGCCAAGCCCGCCAACGACGCCCCCTCGGGCGAACTGGACGCCAAGCTGGCCGCCATCCGCGAAGAGAAGCTGACCCCGCGCCAGCTGCGCATCGCCCGCCGCATCGCGCAGCTGCACAAGATCGAGGTGTCGAGCGACGAAGAGGCCGTCCTGCGCCTGCGCGAACGCGGGATCGACCCGTCCCATCGCGGTGCCGTGGGCCAGATCCTGAACTCGGAAGGGCAGCGCGCGCAGGCCGAACCCGCGCCGAACGCCCCCGCGATCCGCCCGCAGCTGCCCAGCACCGTGCCGGGCGGCGACGCGCCCAACCTCCCCTCTCGCGAGCAGCTGACCGAGGACAAGCGCGCGGCCGAGATCTTCCGAATCCAGCAGGACATCGCGCGCAGGCGCAGGCGCAGGCTGGCGATGCTGGCGCTGCGGCTGCTGATCTTCGTCTTCATCCCGACGGCGCTGGTCAGCTGGTATTACACCACGGTCGCGAGCCCGCTCTATGCCACGGAATCGCAGTTCCAGATCCAGAGCGCGGATGGCGGCGGATCGGGCGGCGGGATCGGCGCCGCGCTGGCCGGGGCGGCCATGTCCACGAATACCGACGCCGTGGCGGTGCAAAGCTATCTGACCTCGCGGAACGCGATGCTGCGGCTGGACGCGGATCACGGCTTCAAGCGCGCCTTCCAGGAGGCATCCATCGACCCGGTCCAGCGCCTGGCCGAGGATGCGACCAACGAAGAGGCCTATGGCGTCTACAAGGATTCGGTCAAGATCGGCTATGACCCGACCGAGGGCGTCCTGAACATGGAGGTGATCGCCCCGTCGGCCGACCTGTCCGAGGAATTCAGCCGCGCGCTCATCTCCTATGCCGAAGAGCAGGTGGACACGCTGACATCGCGGCTGCGGTCGGACCAGATGGACGGTGCCGCGGAATCCTACGAGGATGCCGAGGCGAAGATGCTGGCCGCCCAGATCCGCGTCCAGGAATTGCAGGAACAGCTGGGCGTCCTGGACCCCACCGCCGAAAGCGGCGTCGTGATGGGCCAGGTGTCCTCGCTGGAAGGTCAGCTGACCGAGAAGCAACTGGAGCTGGGCCAGCTTCTGGCCAATCCCAGCCCGGTCCAGAGCCGCGTCGACGTGGTGCGCGGCGATATCGTCCGCCTGCGAGAGATGATCGAGACGACGCGCACCCAGCTGACCGAAGGAAGCGACGACCGCAGTTCCCTTGCCGCGATCACCGGGCGCCTGCGCGTGGCCGAGGCAGAGCTTGCGACGCGGCAGGAACTGCTTGCAGCCGCCGCCGCGCAGATGGAAACTGCACGGATCGAGGCGAACAAGCAGGTCCGCTATCTCTCCATCTCGGTCGCGCCGATCCCCCCGGACGAGGCGACCTATCCAAAGGCCTTCCAGAACACCATCGTGGCGTTCCTGATTTTTTCAGGCATCTATCTGATGATGTCTCTGACGGCCTCCATCCTACGAGAACAGGTTTCTACATGACGAAACAGAAACATATCCGGATCGGGCGCATCACCTGCGGCAACGATCTGCCGCTGACGGTGATCGCCGGCCCCTGCCAGCTGGAAAGCCGCGACCACGCGATGATGATCGCGGAAACGATGGCCAAAGCCTGCGAAGATGCGGGCGCGTCCTATGTCTTCAAGGCCAGCTATGACAAGGCCAACCGGACATCGCTGTCGGGTCGGCGCGGCCTGGGCATCGACGAGGGGCTGCGCATCCTGTCCGATGTGCGCGACGCCTTCGGATGCCCCGTGCTGACCGACATCCACGATGCCGACCAGGCGCGTAGGGCGGCGGGCGTGGTGGACATCATCCAGATCCCGGCCTTCCTGTGCCGCCAGACCGACCTGCTGCTTGCCGCGGGCGAGACCGGCGCCGTCGTCAACATCAAGAAGGGCCAGTTCCTGGCGCCCTGGGACATGCCCAACGTGGCCGCCAAGGTCGCCTCGACCGGGAACGAGAACATCCTTCTGACCGAACGCGGGGCCAGCTTCGGCTATAACGCGCTGGTCGCCGACATGCGGTCGCTGCCGATCATGGCGCGCACGGGCTATCCCGTCATCATGGACGCCACGCATTCGGTCCAGCAGCCCGGCGGGCTTGGCGGCGCATCGGGCGGTCAGCGCGAATTCGCACCGGTCATGGCCCGCGCGGCGGTCGCGCTTGGCGTCGGCGGCGTCTTCATCGAAACGCACGAGGATCCGGACAACGCGCCCTCGGACGGGCCGAACATGATCCACCTGGAACGGATGCCCGCGCTGATCCGCTCGTTGATGGAATTCGATCGTCTGGCCAAGGCCGATCCGCTGAACGCATGATCCGCAGGCTGATCCTTGCCGCGATGCTGGCGCTGCCCCTGCTGGCGGCGCCCGTTGCGGCGCAAGAGGACACCGGGGGCGCGGCCCCGGCGGGCACCATCTCGGTCGGGGATATCGGGGCGACGGATCTGGCGATCCTGAACCGCATCGGCAGCATCCTGGCCCAGATCCCCGAATTCGACGGCATCCGGGCCGAGGTCGATGCCGGCATCGTCACTCTGGACGGCGAGGTCGCCGAGCAGGAGGCGATCCAGCGCCTTCTGGGCCTGGTCGGGCGCGTCGACGGGGTCGTGTCGATCCGGAACGAGGTCGCCCCCTCGACCGACCTGGCGACGCGGCTGGAATCGGTGCGCGCAAGGTTCCAGTCGCGCCTGACGGCGGTGATCGCGGGCCTGCCCTTCGTGGCCCTGGGTCTGCTGGTCGGCACGCTGATCGTCCTGCTGGGCAGTTGGCTGTCCAGGCGGGAAAAGACGCTGGCACGGATCGCGCCCAACCCCTTCATCGCGGGCTTTCTGGCGCAGGCCATCCGGTTGACCGCGTGGATCGTTGCGCTGGTCGTCGCGCTGGACCTGATGGGCGCGCGCGCGCTGCTGGGCACGCTGCTGGGTGCCGCCGGCATCTTCGGCCTGTCGCTCAGCTTCGCCGCCCGCGACACGATCGAGGGGTTTGTCGCGACGATGCTTCTGTCGCTTCGCCAGCCCTTCAACCCGAACGACCTGATCGAGGTGAACGGCCTGCGCGGGCGCGTGATCCGCCTGACCAGCCGCGGCACGACCCTGCTGACGCTGGACGGCAACCACATTCGCATCCCGAACCAGATCATCTACAAGGCGGTGCTGACGAACTTCACCCGCAACCCCGAGCGTCGCTTCATGGTCGACATCACGCTGGACCCCGCCGCCGATCTGGGCCGCGCGCGGGACCTGGCGCTGAAGACGATGGCGGGGATGGATTTCGTTATGAAGCGCCCCGAGCCTGTCGCCTGGCTGGATGTCGCAGGCCCCGAACACCTGATCCTGCGCGCGGGCGGCTGGGTTTCGCAGGACGGCACCGATTTCGACCTCGCGCGCGGCGAGGCGTTCCGCCTGCTGCATCACGCGCTTGACGCCAAGGGCTTCCTGCCGCCCGAGCTGGTCCACAAGATCCAGATCGAACAGCCCGACACGGCCGAGGCTGCGGCACCGCAGCGCCGCCCGCGCCCCGCCGATCCGCGCCTGCGCGATCTGGGCCCCGACGCCGCCTTCGAGGAGATCATCGAACGCGAGCGCGTGGATGACGGGCGCGACCTGCTGAACCCCTCGCGCTAGGCCTGTCCCGCGGCGTGGCCCGACGCCCACGCCCATTGGAAGTTGTAGCCGCCCAGCCAGCCGGTGACATCGACGCATTCGCCGATGAAGTGCAGGCCCGGAACCGACCGCGCCTCCATCGTTTTGGCGTCCAGATCACGCGTATCGACACCGCCAAGCGTCACCTCGGCGGTGCGGTATCCTTCGGTCCCCACCGGGCGCAGGGTCCAAGCGTTGATCCGTGCCGCAAGGCGGTCCAGCTGCTTGTTGTTCTGGTCGGCCAGGCGGGCCTTCGACAACCCTGCCTCGTCGGCGATGGCATGGGCAAGACGCTCGGGCAGGACGCGCGACAGGATTGTCGCCACCGCGGTCCGACCCGCCTGCCCCCGTTGGTCGCGCAGCCAGGCCGCGATATCCGTCCCGGGCGCCAGGTCGACGCGCAACTCCTCGCCCGCCTTCCAGAAGCTGGAGATCTGCAGGATCGAGGGTCCGCTGATCCCGCGATGGGTATAGAGAAGCGCGTCGCTGAAATCGCCCCCGCCATGCGCGATCCGCGCATCCGTCGCGATCCCGGCCAAGGGCTTGCACAGCGCAAGGTCCTGTTCGGCAAAGGTCAGCGGGACAAGGCCCGGACGCGTCTCGACCATGCGCAGGCCGAATTGCTGCGCCAGGTCATAGGCAAAGCCCGTCGCGCCGATCTTCGGAATGGACTTGCCACCCGTCGCGACCACCAGCCGTGCAGTGCGGATATCGACGCCGCCCCCCCGCAGCCGGAAGCCGTCGCCATCACGCTCGACGCTGTCGATCGGGGTCTGCAGGCGCAGCTCGGCCCCGCACATGCGGTTCAGCAGCATGTCGGTGATCTGCGTCGCCTTGCCGTCGCAGAAAAGCTGGCCCTGCGTCTTCTCGTGCCACGCGATTCCCGCCGCATCCACCAGCGCCACGAAGTCGGCGGGCTTGTAGCGCGACAGCGCGCTGGCCGCGAATCTGGGATTCGCCGACAGGAATCGATCCCGCGCCGTCGCGATGTTCGTAAAGTTGCACCGCCCCCCGCCCGAGATCCGAATCTTCTCGGCCGGCTTGGCGGCATGATCCAGCACCAGCACCCGCCTGCCCTGCGCGATCGCCGATCCGGCGCAGAAAAGACCGGCCGCGCCGGCGCCCAAAATGACTATGTCCCAGTGTTCCATGACAGTCGCATATAGCCCTGATGAAAAAGGAACAAGATTTCTGAATTTTCGACTTGCACCCCCCGAACAGGTTGAGTAATCACCCTCCCACAGTTGGGGCGTAGCCAAGTGGTAAGGCAACGGTTTTTGGTACCGTGTACCGTAGGTTCGAATCCTACCGCCCCAGCCAACTTCCAGTAAGTCGTTGAGATAGATCGTCTTATCGAGGACGGACAGCCGATCTGGACCATTGTCCATCATCACTGTCCATCATGGAGCCTGTGTCCCCAATCGAGGGACCTGCCATGGGCATTGCCAATTTCGTCTTCCGCCGGGGCGCGATCTACACCTGGCGCCGCCGCATTCCCAAACGTGCCGATTCAGCCGCTTCGAACCTCCAGGTGTCCCTTCGCACCGCTTGCCCGTGGACAGCGCGCAGGCTGGCCGTCATCGTGACCGCCGAGAGCGAGAGGGTGTTCGACCGAATGGGCATGGAAGGACTGACGCCGCAGGTGGCGCATGAATGGCTGGAAACCGTCATCCGGGAGGAGTTGGAGCGATCCGCCAAGCGCGACCGCGCCGCGTTCCACCTGCCGCAGACCGGCAACCCGGTCGAGAGCGCGCATCAGGACCACCTGGCGGGCGAGGCGCTGCGCCTCATCGCCCGCAAGGGCGTCGAGCTGGAACTGGACGAGGACGAGCGGCGCGAACTGACCGCGCGCGGCTATTCCGAGGCCGATCTGGAGCGCATCGACGAATACCAGGTCATCCTGGGCCGCGATGCCGCCACCGAGCCGGTCGAGAACCGCATCCGGCGCCGCGTGGCGGGCATCGCGGGCAAGGAGCGCATCGGCGGGCACGAGTTCTTCGACGCCAAGCGCATCTGGCTCAATGGCCGCGCGGCGGCGCTGCTGTCGTCCAAAGCGGGGCTGGACCGGGGCTTTGACGATGCCATGGCGATGGCGGGAAGGCTGCGGGAGGGGAAGCCCCTGCCGGTTGCCGAGGATGCCGCGCCGCCCACTCCCACATCCGAACCCGCCCCCGCATTCGATCCCGCGCTCCAGGCCGTCGCGGACCGCCTCGCCAGCCGCAAGGAGAAGCGCGGGCGTGTCACGGACAAGACAGCCTACCAGATCCGCAAGACCGCCGAACTGCTGCACGAGGCCACCGGCATCGAGGACATCCGCAAGCTGCGGCAGGAGCACCTGATGGCGTTCAGCAACATCATGCACGCCCTGCCCCCGACCTATCGCAAGACGCCGAAGGAGCGGGACATGACGCTTCCCCAGATCATCGAGGCCGCGGAAACCGCAGGCCGGAAACAAGGCCTGTCCGCCGCCACGATCAACCGCAATCTCGGCTTTGTCGGGCAGCTCATCAAGCACGCCCGCTCGGAAGGGCTGAGCCTCGATCCGCTTCTGGACACGCGCGATCTGCGCGAGACCGACCCCGAGGACGACCAGGACAAGGTCGCCCCCTTCAGCCGCGACGACCTGCGCCGCATCTTCGCAGGCCCCGTCTGGCAGGGCTGCCAGAGCGCGGGGCGCCGCACCCGGCCCGGCGATCTCGTCATCAAGGACGCGCTTTACTGGCTGCCGCTGATCGCCGCCTATACCGGCGCGCGGCGCGAGGAGATCGCGGGCCTCGCGCGCGAGGACATCGTCACCGAGGACGGCATCGCGGCCTTCCACTTCCGCCCGACCGAGATCCGGCGCCTGAAGAACCGCCCCTCGCAGCGCAAGGTGCCGATCCACCCGCACCTGCTGGAGCTGGGCTTCATGGAGCATGTCGCCCAGGCCGAGACCGGCCAGGTCTTCCCCGACCTGAAACGAAGGAAGGGGCGCGGCACCCTGTCGGACGCCATCAGCTTCAACTGGCACAAGCTGCTGCGCGCCCAGCTGGGCGAGGATGCGGCGAAGAAGAACTTCCACTCCTTCCGGCACTACGTCACCGACGAGCTGCGCTACCGGCAGGACGTGCCGGATCTCTCGCGCCATCACCTGCTGGGCCACGCCATCAGCTCGGAAGAGGACCGCCGCTACGGCCAGCGCACACCCCTGCCCCTCCTGAAGCCCCTCATCGACGCACTGCCGAGGGTGTTTTGACAGGGTGGAAAGTTGGAAGGCGCGTCACGGCCCACTTCGGACATTTACTGTCCCCATAGTGCTGCTGCACGGCTTCACCAAAGCGGTCGTTCGGACCCCGGCGCAGCATTTCCAGCGATCTGGGGTCCGCAGTGCGAGAGATCGCCGCTAATGGCGATGTTGAAAAAATTTTTCGATGGCGGGGACTATTTCCGTACTAAGAAAGCGTGACCGCCGGCGACTTCCTCGACCTCAAGAAGCGTGAAGCCAAATTGCTGGCACATATGCGGGATGTCCAACTGCGCCAGGGGATCACTGGTCTCAATCAATAGCCTCTGACCGTTTGACATCTTTGCCAAGACCTTCTTCGCTTTGATGACGGGAATGGGACAAAGGGCGCCCTTTACGTCTAGATGATGATCATGAATCATAAATTATTCGTTCACCAAGTTTGAGACGCACTCGACTAGCGTATTTTCTCGTTACGGGCTAGGCTGTCCTGCGGACCGCGATCGGCTACTGACCACAACTATGTACCGCAAGATCATAGCCGTCATTCTGGCAAACCGCGAGGGGGCGCTGCTGCTTTCCCACGACCACTTCTTGGTCCTTGGCACCTTGGTAAGCCTAAGCCCGCGCCAACGAGTGGGGGATGGCCGTCAAGACCGTGTCCGGTGGAAGGGATCACCCGACCTGCACTAGCATGAGGAGGAAGGTTCTGGAAACTGCCCTACACGCTTGAAGCAATCGCGAAGGGCTTGATCTTAATGGCCTGGGGGCAGCAAGCGCCACACAGAACTACAACGCTAGTTAGCCCCAAAGGGTCGGCACTGTTCTATAAACACCCAAGGGATGAGCGCCGGAGGCGCTGAGACTGCCTGTCAGGCTTAGTTGAAAGGCAGGCTAAGGCCACCATAGGCGGGACGCAACCGTGACCCAAAATCAGGGTGAGCCCGCGGGCGATCCGCAATTTACAGTGGGCAAAGCCTCCTGCTACACAAAATACAGATACAGCGCGTGAATCGCGCTCAGCTTACAAGGACGGCAGGCATATGGACGGCGCCAAAGCACTCGTGGTCGAAGATGAGAGCGAAGCGCTCTTCCGGAGCATTCGGGCGGAACTCCTTGATGAGTATCTTCAAGATCATGACTGGCCATGGATTATTGGCTATTCTGGAGGGAAGGACAGCACGCTCGTAACGCATCTTGCGTTTGAGATGCTCCTGTCGCTCCCACCGTCGCAGCGCAAGCGTCCCGTACACATTGTTGCGAATGACACGCTGGTCGAGAGCCCGCTCGTGGTTCAGCACATCATCGATAGCGTTGAAGAAATCGGGAACGCGGCCAACGCGTTTGGCCTTCCTATCATCACCAAGATCACACGGCCTGCGCCCGAGCAGTCTTTCTGGGTAAACTTGATTGGACGGGGCTACCCCTCCCCGAACCGGTCCTTCCGGTGGTGCACCGATCGGATGAAAATCCTGCCCACCAGCCGCTACATCAAAAGCCAGGTCGATGCTGCGGGCCAGGCAGTGCTTCTCCTAGGTGTGCGTCGATCGGAAAGTTCCACGCGCGCAGCGTCTGTGAACCGCTACGACAACGGCGAACGGCTCAACAAGCACAATGACCTCGTCGGCTGTATGGTGTTCCGCCCGATCGTCGACCTCGACACGGATGACGTTTGGGAGTTTCTCGCGTTGAACGAGCCACCTTGGGGTGGTTCTCACGTTAAGCTCATCGGCCTCTATCGCAATGCCAGCGGCGGCGAATGCCCCGTCGTGACGTCCAAGGAGGATGCACCGTCCTGCGGGTCGACGTCCTCGCGCTTCGGCTGCTGGACCTGCACGGTTGTGGAGAAGGACCGGAGCCTCGAAGGCTTTGTTGAGGCAGGATACGCAGAGTTCACTCCGCTGTTGGATTTCCGAGACTGGCTTGCGTCCATCCGCAACCAGAAGGAACGGCGGCAGGCGCGTCGCCGCGATGGTCGCATTACGATCACAGATGGCGGAACTTTTATTCCTGGGCCGTTTACACTGCAAACGCGTTCCGAAATTTTTGAGCGGCTGCGCAACCTAGAGAAAGAAACCGGACAAAACTTGGTTACAGATGAAGAAGTTGATCTCATCCACCAGCTTTGGTCTGAGGAAATCGCTGGTCACGGCAGGGTTAAGACGATGAGTGTTCGTGAGATCGTAAAGGAGAAGTAGATGCCGCGTAATGTTGTTGTGCTTCTCGACAACCCAGACGGGCGGGCCATGATCAAGGATGCCTGCAAGACCAACGGCATGCTGTTCGCTGAGTTCGAAGAGCTTGTTCAGGTCGAGGTCGAGCAGACCGGGAAGCAGCGCCGCGCAGGCCTATGGGATTCTTTTGACGATATCCTGGACCGTATTCAGGTGGATGAAAAATAACTCATGCATATTTCCCAGATCACGCTGCGGGATTGGAAAGCCTACACCACCGCGAACTTCGATTTTCCGGCGCCAGGAAGAGACAAGAACATCATACTGATCGGCGCGCCGAATGGCTACGGTAAGACGAGCCTTTTCGAGGCTATCGTGCTTGGGATGTTTGGCCGCGATGGTCTGCCCCTAGTTGCGCGCTCGCCGTTTGCCGGGGCAGACAAGGAACGTCTTGCGACGTCATACAAGAACTTCCTGGAAAAAGCGCTTCATCGTGGTGCAACGGCGGCAGGGCGGACATCGTGTTCGGTAAAGCTGGTCTTCACCGATGAGAACGACGAACCCCTCGAAATCCAGCGGATCTGGCACTTCAGCGACTCTGGCGTTTATCGTCCTCAAGACGAAGAAATCCACATTTATGAGGGATCAACCCGCAAGGCGGTTGGACCGGGTGCATTGCAGGGTAATGATCGCGCCGACTGGTTCCGCGAGTACATAGCTGAGAGCCTTCTGCCCTTCACGCTGGCGCATTTCTTCATGTTTGACGGCGAACAGGTCAGCGTCCTTGCTGAGCGGGAAATGTCGGCTCAGGTGCGCGCCGGTATCGAAGGGTTGCTTGGCATCCCCGTCTTGAAGCAGCTGGCAAAAGACCTTCGGTCTTATGCTGAGGTGCGACGCAAAGAGTCGCCCAATGTCTCGGACAAGACAATCGAGAAGCTGGAACTGGACCGCCATACGCTTAACTTCGAGTATGACAAGCGCGCCACACGCCTTGCCGAAATCGAGCCGACCCGCGCTGTCCTGAAGGAAGAGCAAGAGCATCTGATCCGGGAGCTGGCAAGCTTCGGCACGGGCTCGCAGGCGCTGCTTCAGGAGCAGTTTGAGCAGATCAAGAACTACGAGCGTACCATTGAAGATGGGCAGGCTCGGCTTGAAGACCTGATGATGAAGGACTTGGCTCTCGCTCTTTCGGGTTTGAGCCTTCGACAAAGCGTCAAATCCCGCCTGCTGAGCGAGGGTGTGCGCGAGCGTTGGGAAAACGGCAAGAACCAGGGTGACAGCAATCTGGAGCGGTTCCTGTCGTCGGTTGATACCGGCATGCAGGAAATCAACCCGACCCTGAGCAATGGCCAGCGGGAGGGTGTGCTGGATAGCGCCCGCAATGCCTGGGAGAAGCTCTGGTATCCGCCGCCTGACAATTGCGCGGGAGAGTATCTTCATCCGTACCTCAATGAACTTGAGCGCTCCAAGGTGATCGACCGGCTCGATGAGCTGGACGAGTTGGGTGCTCCTGCGATTGTAGAGCTGCTGAACAACATTTCGGCCAACGAAGACTCGCTCAAGCGGCTTCAAGACGAAGTGATGCGCACGGAAGCCGTCGCGCCGCATGTCGACACCAAGCGCGAACGCCTCAATCAGGTGAACAGCGACCTTCAGCAGTGCGATCAGGAAATCGGTGCGCTGAAGCGCGAGATGTCGTCCCTTGAGAGCCAGATCAACCAGAAGAATACTGAGCTGACGAAGCTTTCGGGCCAGCTTGATCAGGCGGCGCCGTCTGCCCGTCGCGCAGCGCGGGCAAACAAAGTCGCTCTCATGGTCGACGAAATTGTCGCCAAGGCTGTACCGAGCCAGATCGATGCCATTGCGGCGGCGATGACGGAGGCGCATCGCTCCATGGCGCACAAAAAGGACTTGGTAGAACGGATCGCGATTGACGAAAATTGCGATGTGAAGCTTCTCAACAGCGACGGCATGGACCTGCGTGGCTACGACCTTTCGGCGGGTGAAAAGCAGATTTTCACGCAAGCGCTGATTTCGGCCGTATCGTCGGTTTCCGGACGTGGCTTCCCCATGGTTGTCGATACGCCGCTCGGGCGGCTTGATATCGAGCACCGCAAGGGCGTGCTTAATCACCTCGTGCAGCGGGATCATCAGGTGATCCTACTCTCGACCAACACGGAAGTGGTTGGCGACTATCTGCGCGAGATCGCGCCCCATGTTCAGAAGAAATACCTCGTGAACTTTGAGCGCGTAGGCGACATCGGCCAGTCGACGGTCAGACCTGGATACTTCGAAGAAGCGGGAGAACGCGCATGAGTATCTCCCTTGTTGAAGTAGCTGGTGCGAATTTCCGGACAGATTACGACAGCGACAAGCTGAACACGGATTTCATGGGGCGGTTGGGGATGCGCAAGCGCTATCTCCCCGCCCGTCTGGCAATCTCTCGGTCTTTGGCGATCAGCGCGCCGGTTGATACCTCGGCCGATGAGTTGGAGCCGGGAAAGGTGATCAAGGGCGATACGCTGTTTGGCACCGGTACGGCGCTTTCGGTTTGGCTGTCTCTCATCGTCGAGCGCAGCGGCGAACCGAATATCGATACGAAGCGCTTGATATCGCTTGTTGGCGCGCATTGGCGACGTGGTTTGGCCAAGCTCGATGAAGAGTGGGAGCAGGCTGGGCAGGATGTCGCTCAATTCGTACGACGCCTTGTGGAAGTGGCGGAGTTGCCGACGGCAGGAGGGCGGTTGCCGTCCTCTGGCGGCAATGGAACGAGCGGGATGACGTTCTCCAGCGGTGAAATCAAAGTCCTTCTCGGCGAGATCGGTGAAGATGTCGCCACTAAAGAAAAGGTCTACTGGAGCCTGAATGGCACAGGCGGGGCTCCGCATGCTGCCGTCATGGGCGGTAGCGGCTCGGGCAAGACGGTAATGGCCGCAGCGATGCTGCGCGGCATTCGCGAGCAAGCCCCCGTCCCCCTCATCGCCTTTGACTTCAAAGGTGACCTGGCAGGGTTCACCGGCACGAAGGGGCAAGCGCCGCTTGGTGAGGTCTTTGACGCTCAGGTCATCGAGCCACCGCGCATGCCAATCCCCCTGGATGTTCTCGCTCTCACCGAGAGGGATCAATTTGGCATCGACCAAGCCGCATCTCGCTTCCGTGAGTCCTTCTCACGTTTGAAGGGCGCTAGGCTTGGCGATCGACAAAGAACCTACGTTCATGAAGCCGCGGCACGCGCTCTGGCGGCAGAAAGCCCCTGCGAGCTTGGGCATATCCGTGACCGGCTTTCGGAGGTTTACCAGGAGCATGAAGCCAGGGAAGATGGCGCGGTCGCCAATATGGAAGAGCTGTGCCGTTTCCCGCTTTTTGAGCCGGAGATGTCTCCAGCGGAATTTTTCCAAAGAAGCTGGATCATCAAGCTCCCTCCCACGGTTGCGGAAGATAGCCGTACAATCGTGGTCAACCTGCTTCTCGACGCGCTCGATCAGTACCTGAACAGCTTGGGGGACTCAGCTGTCGGCCCCGATGGGGCTCGGGGTCTCCGCGTCCTGTGTATGGTCGATGAGGCGCACCAAATCCTTGGTACCAAGTTGCCGTCGCTTTCACGTCTCATTCGCATGAGCCGATCCAAAGGCGGTGCAGTGATGCTGGTTTCGCAATCGCCGGATGATTTCTCCGGCGAAGATGACGAGTTCCTTGATAATATGGGGCTAGTAGCTGCTTTCGCGACTAACGCCAAACCCGGCGCTGCGGCGCGGGTCCTTGGCAAAGGGGCCAATCTGACCAACTTGCAAACAGGCCAATGCTTCGTTCGGTTCGATAAAACCACGAAGAAAATAAAGGCGTGGTAGGGAGATTAAGTTGTTCAACCCAGCAGATATTTCGCGTCCTCCTGAAACCAGCAGGCAATGGGTTGAACGCATTTCGTTCTGGATTTATTCCAACGTTATTTGGGCATTCCTGCCGTTATTCCTGACCTTCCTTTTCCTTCTGGTTTTTCGACTTCCACTGAATATTAGCAATGAATTAAGAATTTCCGTTCCAGTTCTCGCCATGACTTTATGCGGAACCCAGTTTGTTGATGACGTAAAGATCCCAGAACGTTTCCTGACCCGGTGGAAGTGGATTAAGCAATCGTCAAACTGGATCCTTGGCGTATCGACGGTCGCGCTGATAGCCAATGTAATTCAGGAGAGAAACATATCAGGACTTAATATCAGCACGAGCATATCTAGCTGGATCGTATTTCTGTCCTTTCTGCTCTCGGTATCGATGGGCCTGTGGGCATTTATTACCAGGACGCAAGCCATGTCTGAGACCGTCGAGAAATCTCAATCGGAAGAAACTGACACTCTCATTGAGGCTTCTGGCAAGACCAATGAGATAAACGGGGTCAAACTGTGATGCCCGACACCATCAGGATAACAACAATCCGCCTTTCGCAGCCTATTGGCGAGCTATACATAGGGCGCGTTCCCGCAAAAGCTCTGATCGATCTTGCAGAAGCTGACATCCGTAGGATCACTGATCGCGAGATGGAAATCATGTCAGGCATTCAAAGAGGGCTCAGTCAGTCACGCGTTCCCCAAATTCGAAAATATATAGAAACCGTGGATGCCTCTTTTCCAAATTCAATAATTCTTAATTTGGACTCCAAGTTTATTTCCTCGAGGCCGGAGGTAATTCCGAATAACTGCGGTGATGATGGGTTGTATTGCTTTGAGATAGCCACAGACAAGAACGCTTTCAAAATAATCGATGGTCAGCACAGGTTGTCTGGGTTCGACGGCGCGAAAATTGATGATTTCGACCTCCTTATAGCGTTTTTCATCGATCTTCCGTTAGAAGACCAAGCCTACCTATTTTCCACGATTAACGTGAACCAAACAAAAGTGAACAAGTCCCTAGTCTACGATCTGTTCGAGGTATCTGAGAGCCGCAGCCCCCAAAGAACGGCGCATCTGATCACTAAAGCGCTTAATACAGATGAGGACTCCCCCTTCTACCGACGGATAAAATTGCTTGGTGTTGCACCCAAGTTTGGCGATGAGGTGCTCTACAAAGCGCCACTGAGTCAGGGCACTGTGGCTCAACGCATTGTCGACACAATTTCATCAGACCCAATGAGTGATCGAGACACAATACGGCGCGGCAATCAGATCGCGTTGAGTGATGCGGACGTGCAGAAGGGCCTCATATTCCGCAAGTTCTTCTCTGAGGAAAAGGATTGGGCAATCCTTCGGATCATGAAGAATTACTTCCGCGCTGTAGCGGACGCATTTCCTGACTTGTGGGAAAAGCAAGACAACCCACTGTCGAAGACGATCGGTTATGGGGCGTTGATGCGTCTTTTGGTGGATGCGTTTGCCGAAGGAAGTAAGAATAATGACCTATCTTTCGACTACTTTTCCAACCTCCTGGCGAAGGTAAGGGAGAATAGCGAAAAGGACGCAGAGATGCCTCTGACATTTGAGAGTTTCCCTGCTGCGGGCTCCGGGGAGTCGAAGCTATACGGGAAGCTCAAGGAGTGGGCAGAATTGGCGTAGCAGCGCGACTTGATTTCGGTCGGCTCGGTCGATTGAGAGGCGGTTGAGGCCGTTTCGACGCCGTTTGGTGTGGCGCTTCTCCCTAAGAGGCATCAATCCGGAGCGCCTGCCATTTGATGTGCAGCCTGCCTAGCAGATCAGTCTGGGTTTCGAGTTCTTGCACTTTTAAGCCGAGCGCGTCCGCTGTCGCCTTGAAGCCATCAAGGGAGACTTTGTAGATTCCTCGTTCAGGCTCTTCAGGCCCGAGGCGCAGGGTCAGGTAGAGCATCCCTTGGTCCGCCAACAGCGATAGAATTGAGCGCAGCGCCTGCTTTCGATCATCAGGACGCACATGCATCCATACCGCGCTTGCGACGATGATGTCGAAGCGCTCCCCGCGGTTGAGCATTTCCTCCAGCTCAGGAAGCCTGTCGTCACGCCAATCAATGGATAGGCCGGCATGTAGCGTTTGGGCTAGCGTGCGCATGGCCTGAGATGGTTCTACGGCAACTACGTGATGACCATGACTGGCGAACCACGCGGCATCTCGGCCTGTCCCTGCGCCGATGTCGAGAACGCGCAGTTTCTCACCGGCGCGGTCGGTGGTCATGATCTTAGCAAGACCTGGATGCGCGGCTTCAAAGGTCAGTGCTTCATAGCCGTAGGCGAGGCTGCTTGCGTGTTGTTGATAGTACGTCAGTGCATGATCGTCAGGCATATGCCCCTCAGCCTCTTTCCAAGTATTGCAGCCGGTCACAACGAGCAGGGCAATACTCAACGCCGAGGCGAGGAGTAACATGGCCTGGAACGATGTACGAACGACAAAAGACTTATGATACCAGTGCTCGCCGTCATCCGCTGATACGAAGCTGGTGGGGTAGTTGTCTTCCAGCCAATTGAGGTAGCGCTGCATGACAAAACGAAGGCGCAAGATGACGATAAACAGCGCACCGTTGCCTGCCGAAGCCAGGAACAGGAGAGCGAGCTGGAAGAGCGGGAAGTCTTCAACCCGTGAGACGCCAAACCACAGACCACCCGTCAAGGTCATCGAAATCAGCGGAATTTGCCACATCTGCTGATTGAGAGACCGAAAGGCCAAGTGGTTTTGTTCGAAGGCGGCGCGGCGCATGTCGTGATCGTTTTGTTCTTGCGTTGGACTCATTCGTCTTTGCACCTTCCTTTGGGTGTCGTTCGATCGCAACATAGCCGCTCCACACGACGATATCGATGGCGTGCTTCTCGGTTCACAGCGTCGACACGCTGGCGCAAATCCAAACCGCGCAGGGTTGGTCGCTATGGGGTCAGTGGAGGGAAAGCGCAGTCTCCCTTCTGCCCAGGGTTCCAAGGAAGGGCGACGCGACAGCTCCTGCAATTGGTCTCCATGAAATGGTCAGGGTATTGGGGGCAGACGAGTATTCGGGAAAAGGCGATGAGGCCCGCTGAGGCCCAGCCTTAAGACCCACCAAGGCCATGCCTACTGTCTGCGCTGCTCTGCTCAATGCGACGTCGAAGCGCGTGTCTGGTGTTCGCGGTTTTCTGCCGCCGCGTTGCTGCACTGGCGTAAGTCCGCTCTCCGCCCATCGTCACCCATATTCGCAAGTTCACCGCATCCGCCAGCGCTCCTGGTCCCTGCCTCTACATGGACGGCCCGTCCCGATAGTCGTGCTCGATCTCGGGTCCGCCGCGCGTCTCGATGGCGTTCCACGACCTGATGACGAACCTGACGAAGCGACGGAGCAGCGAGTGGCCCGGCGTCCGCGGAGCATCCGCTGCGAACGCGCTTCGAAGTTGGCTGCCCAGTCCGCGTCCCGTGATCCTGTTGTCCGCCACGGTCACCGACCCATCCTCCAGACCTGTCATGATCGCATTCAGACCCTCGAAGGCATTCTGCAGGTCCTGCTCACTCGCGCTGACGGCCTCCTCGCGCGCCCGGAGCGCCGCTTCCCGAGCTTCTGCTTCGCGGGCATGGAGGGCCTTCTGGTCCCGCAGAGCCCTGTTCCCGGCAATCAGCCTTGCCTCGGTTCTCGCCAGATCCAGTTCCCAGGCCTCCAGCGCGGCCCGCGTTTGGGCATTGGCAGCTTCGTCATCGGCATTCTGCTGCGCGAACCTGAGGTTGGTTTCATGGTCACTCTTCTGGCTCTGCATCACCTTCGCCAGGCGCTTCGCCGTCTCCTTCTCGGCAGCATGCTGCCTGGTGGTCTTGCGGGCCTTGCGCGGCCCGTCCCGAAGCAGGCCGGAGGGTGCACCGACCTGGGCGTGATAATCGTCCTGGAGCGCGCGCAGCGCCGCGTTGTAGGCCTTGTTCTCGGCAGTGCGTCCCCTCGTGCGGCGATGCTCTTGTTGATGGGCCTTGTTGCGCTCGCGCCAATCCGCAAGCAGCGCGTCATTGCGTGCCTCACAGGCCACGCATTCGGCCTCCCAGGCAGCAATCTTCTCGCGATAGGCAACCTCGTTCCTGGCCTGCGTCTTGCGGTTCTTGCTCGGCTTGAACTTCTTGGGTTTCCTCGGCCTCGGCTCCAGTTCGGGGCGCGGAAGGCCAGGCGTGGGCGTCGTCGCCTCCTCGCTTTCGCGCACCCGCTCCGCCGCAGCCTTGCCCGCATGAAGCTTGTTGGCGTTGAGTTTCGGGTCCCCGACGTTCAGCGCCAGGATATGGAAATGCACATGCGCTTCATCCGTATGCAGAGCGACCGCATATTCCACGCCCGGAGGCATGCGCTTCTCGAAGTGGCTCACCGCCCGGTCGATCCAGGCCTCGACCTCTTGTTTCAGCTCGGGCGATTTGCCGCCCCAGATATCCTCGACCCTGGCCGGATGAGAGTGGATCTCGGTGTAGAGCGTATTTGCGTTCGATCTCAAACGCTGAGAATGCAGCTTGTTATCTCCCTTGCCCGAGGGTTGCATTACCTTCGTATTGGCAGTCAGGGATCTCCAGAGCGCGCGGAGTTCCTCCACGGACCTGGTCCCGGCAAACTGCTGCGCCGGTCGCGGCGAGGGAACATGCGCCGAATATCGCGCCTCCCGCGCGGCTTCCGCGAAGACCTGCTCTGCGGAGTTGAAGTGGTCGCTTCCGCGCATGGCCTGTCTTGGTTTTGCGCTGTAGCACTCGATATGGACGAACTGATAGGACATGTGCCCCTCCCTCAAGTTCCCCCACAGGTCGAGTTGGGCGTTGCCGCTCTGTTCCGCAAGAACTAAGCTCGAACTTCACCCCATGAACTCGGCGCCGCAAAAGCTCGCTACAGTGACAGACTGTAGGTAGCTCTTCGAGCTACCGTCTGCCCCTCACGCCGGGGAGGCGCTCCATCGCCCTTGCGGGCAATTGCGCGGAGACCTGGCGGCCTCCTTGCGGCCCGCGGCTGGCGCCGCGGTCCCGATTCAGAGGGGGCGTGCGAGGGGCCCGCGGCGGGCATCCGACCTGAATTGGATATATTGCTGCCGAACCTGCTGAATCATGGCCGGGATGGGTCCCGGCCATGCGCGCAGCAGCGCGCGAACGATGTGTCACATCGTGGCGGTGCAAGTTCAATGCCCCTAGTCTATTGCGCAGCTCATGTCGGCTGGCATGGGTTGCGTAGGCTGCCTTGCCTAGGGATGGCCGCCGTTCGCTGCGTGCCGCGCCAAGGTCAGCTAGGCGTCAATCTAGCTTCGCAGCTTCTTCAATCGCTCTATCAACTGGTATCCTCGATAGGTCTGCTAACCTACCCGCCATAAGGCACCCTTCCGTTCTGGCATCCGTCATACCAGAAAGCTTTGCCATGGGTAGCATCCGCTCAATGTCCTCCCGGTATTCGCTGCGCTTCCGGAAGTTAAGCATGCCAGGATAAAAGGCATCCGCTGCCGCATCTATTACCTCTGACACTGCGTTGTCATCAAAGCGTGTGGCAAGACAATGCTCCGCCTGCGCCATACTAGTTACCCAATTCTCGAATGCGCGTTCGAAGATCATTCGGTATTCTGCCCGGAAATCTGTTTCGACCCTTTCGCCTTCTTGCAGCCCCATTGCGGCATATGAACAGGAACGAAATTCGCCCAAGACTTTAGCGGTGCCGTCCAAGGATACCAGACCTTGAATCTCGATCCCATCATCCGCCATCGCTTCCAATGCTCGCACTGCATTGTGCTGCTCATCTAAACTGAATATCCCGGCGGTCTTTTCGTCCACGTCTTGGCGCTGGATTTCGAAGAGCGACGTATCATTGAAGTCAAACGAACGCTCACCGATACGAACTCCCCCGAATGCGTCTTCGAAAGCATCTTCATCACGAAGCCCGCGGCTGTCGAAAAACCGCCGATAAACAGAGGCACGATCCGGGACAACAAATTTGAGCGACCAGGCGTCTGCGTAATCGGAGAGCTGCAAGATGACGCTCTTGCCCGCATCGGTATTCAAAGTCGCAGAGCAAGGGTAGCCGCCGCGATCCTTCGAGAATTCGCCCTCTGTGACGGTTTCGCCCACTACTACCCCGGCGCTCACTATAATAATTGCGGAAAGTCCAATTTCTTCAAACATTTTTCGTCTCCGTATAATTCGCTCGCCAACCTAGAACATCGAGAGGCAGCAAGCGAGGCTAGTCAGCGCTATAAGCCTTCCGCTTCGGATTGGCAGCCAACATTTATGCGCTTTGCAGCACCGGTCGATTTGGACTCGAACCGGCGGTATACCGCAATGGGCCCGAGTGGCGGCTTTGGAGCGTAACTGACTTTTACTTTTGCCTCACTTCAGGGGCTGCGGTAGTGCCACGCCTGGTTTCAAGCAAATACCTCGATCCAGCGGCTTGCGGTCAGTCACCATCAGAACGATGATGGTGTGGCACAACCAACGACATAGGTTACTTCGATCCGACGAAAGAACCGCATTCTCAGTGCCTTACTCCGGCTCCGGTGGAATCCTACCGCCCCAGCCAACTTCCAGTAAGTCGTTGACATAGCTCGTCTTATCGAGGGCGGACAGCCGATCTGGACCATTGTCCATCATCACTGTCCATCATGGCATTTGCACCCCTAGCTTGGGGACCTGCCATGGGCATTGCCAACTTCGTCTTCCGCCGGGGCGCGATCTACACCTGGCGCCGCCGCATTCCCAAACGTGCCGATTCAGCCGCATCGAACCTTCAGGTCTCGCTGCGGACCGCTTGCCCGTGGACAGCGCGCAGGCTGGCCGTCATCGTGACCGCCGAGAGCGAGAGGGTGTTCGACCGAATGGGCATGGAAGGACTGACGCCGCAGGTGGCGCATGAATGGCTGGAGACCGTCATCCGGGAAGAGCTGGAGCGATCCGCCAGGCGCGACCGCGCCGCGTTCCACCTGCCGCAGACCGGCAACCCGGTCGAGAGCGCGCATCAAGACCATCTGGCGGGCGAGGCGCTGCGCCTCATCGCCCGCAAGGGCATCGAGCTGGAGCTGGACGAGGACGAGCGGCGCGAGCTGACCGCGCGCGGCTATTCTGAGGCCGATCTGGAGCGCATCGACGAATACCAGGTCATCCTGGGCCGGGACGCGGCCACCGAACCGGTCGAGAACCGCATCCGGCGCCGCGTGGCCGGGATCGCGGGCAAGGAGCGCATCAGCGGACACGAGTTCTTCGACGCCAAGCGCATCTGGCTGAATGGCCGCGCGGCGGCGCTGCTGTCGTCCAAGGCGGGGCTGGACCGGGGCTTTGACGATGCCATGGCGATGGTGGGGAGGCTTCGGGAGGGGAAGCCCCTCCCGTCTGCCGAGGATGCCGCGCCGCCTGCCCCGACACCCGAACCCGCCCCCGCCTTCGATCCCGCGCTTCAGGCCGTCGCAGACCGCCTCGCCAGCCGCAAGGAGAAGCGCGGGCGCGTCACGGACAAAACTGCCTACCAGATCCGCAAGACCGCCGAGCTGCTGCACGAGGCCACCAGCATCGAGGACATCCGCAAGCTGCGGCAGGAGCACCTGATGGCCTTCAGCAACATCATGCACGCCCTGCCCCCGACCTATCGCAAGACGCCGAAGGAGCGGGACATGACGCTGCCTCAGATCATCGCGGCCGCGGAAACCGCAGGCCGGAAACAGGGCCTGTCCGCCGCCACGATCAACCGCAATCTCGGCTTCGTCGGGCAGCTCATCAAGCACGCCCGCTCGGAAGGTCTGAGCCTCGATCCGCTTCTGGACACGCGCGATCTGCGCGAGACCGACCCCGAGGACGACCAGGACAAGGTCGCCCCCTTCAGCCGCGACGACCTGCGCCGCATCTTCGCAGGCCCCGTCTGGCAGGGCTGCCAGAGCGCGGGCCGCCGCACCCGGCCCGGCGATCTCGTCATCAAGGACGCGCTCTACTGGCTGCCGCTGATCGCGGCCTATACCGGCGCGCGGCGTGAGGAGATCGCGGGCCTTGCGCGCGAGGTTATCGTCACCGAGGACGGCATCGCGGCCTTCCACTTCCGCCCGACCGAGATCCGGCGTCTGAAGAACCGCCCCTCGCAGCGCAAGGTGCCGATCCACCCGCATCTGCTGGAGCTGGGCTTCATGGAGCATGTCACCCAGGCCGAGACCGGCCAGGTATTCCCCGACCTGAAGCGCCGCAAGGGGCGCGGCACGCTATCGGACGCCATCAGCTTCAACTGGCACAAGCTGCTGCGCGCCCAGCTGCGCGAGGATGCCGCGAAGAAGAACTTCCACTCGTTCCGGCACTACGTCACCGACGAGCTGCGCTACCGGCAGGACGTGCCCGACCTCTCGCGCCACCACCTGCTGGGCCACGCCATCAGTTCGGAGGAGGATCGCCGCTACGGCCAGCGCACGCCCCTGCCCCTCCTGAAGCCGCTCATCGATGCACTGCCAAGGGTGTTCTGAGGTGGTGGAAAAGTGGAAGGCGCGTCACGGCCCGAAGCAGCCACTGCGCTCCCGCTCAGCGGATGACATCTTTGAGGCTATGACGATCTGGATGGCTGATTCATTCCAGCCTCAGTTCGACGGCTCGGTCGTGGCAGGCGGTCATGGCCTTATGGATCACGTCGCCGAACCCGTTTTCCTGCATCGAGACGATGGCTGCATGGGTCGTTCCGTTGGGCGATGTGACACGGGCCCGAAGGTCTTCTGGCGCATAGCCCTTGGTGGCCATGGTGGCGGCGCCAAGCGCGGTCTGCAAGGTCAGCGCCCTCGCGTCCTCCGGGCTCAGCCCCAGGGCGGTCCCGGCGCGGATCATCTCTTCGATCATCAGGAAGTAATAGGCGGGACCGCTGCCCGAGACGGCCGTGACCGCATCGAGAAGCTCTTCCCGCTCGACCGAGACGCAGATGCCGAATGCCTGGATGATTTCCTTGGCGGCGGCATGTTGCGCCTTAGAAGCGTGCCGGTTGACGTAGAGGCCCGTCGCCCCCAGGCCGAACAGGGCGGGCGTGTTGGGCATCGTGCGTGCGATGGCCACGGGGCCAAAGAGACCCTCGAGCGTCGCGATCGTGACGCCGGCGGCGATGCTGAGGATCAGCTTGCCCGACAGATCTGCGTCCATCTGATCCGCAACGGCGGCAATGACCTGAGGTTTGACGGCCAGCACGATGATGTCGGCGGCAGCGGCTTTGGCCACGTCGCCTGTGGTCGGGATGCCGTGATCTGCTGCCAGCCGGTCCCGCTGATCCGCGTTCGGATCGACGACCGTGATCCGCGACGGCGCCCAACCGCTGACGATCATGCCTCCGATGATGGCCGAGGCCATGTTGCCACCGCCGATGAATGCTACGTTTTCCATGGCTCAGAACATCGTGTTGTCATGCGCGATTTCGTCGGGAATGGGCTGAATGACGTCCCAATGCTCGACGATGCGGCCGTTTTCGAGGCGGAAGATATCCATGACCGCGGATCCGCGATCGTTCTTGTCCTGCGTCCAATGGGCGTGAACGGTCACATGGTCGCCCTCGCAGAACATGCGCTTGATGTCGAAATGCGACTCGGGGTTCTCCGAGAAGGCCTTCCTGAAGTTCTCTCTGAACGCCTCGACGCCATCGGCGACTCCGGGATTGTGCTGGGTGTAGGTGTCCCCGACGTAAGCATCCATGCCCTCGTCGACCTTGTGCTGGTTGAAGACGGTCTCGAGAAAAGCCCCGACGATACGCTTGTTTTCTTCCTGGGTGCTCATGGCAGACCTTCCAATCTGTACGGTTGCGTTCGTGCGCCGCACCGGAATGCGGCGCTGTCGAAGGCTCAGAAGCTGGTGATGACGGTCGCGCCGACGGACTGGAACTTGTCCATGGTCATCAGGGCCTCGGGGGCCGCGTCGATCCCGATCTTGTCGCCGACCAGGCGTGCCGGATCCAGCTTGCCGCTTTCGACCATGTCCAGCATCGCGCCATAGCGATGCGCCTGCATCCCGTGCGAGCCGAGCAGCTCGATCTCCTGGCCGACGATCTTGGGCATGGGCACCGCGGGGGCCGCGTGATCGCCAAGCATCAGGCCGACCTGGACATGCTTGCCGCGCGGGCGCAGGCAAAGGATCGAATTCGTCATGGTGACGGGATGCCCCAGAGCATCGAGCGAGACATGCGCGCCACCCTTGGTGATTTCCTTGATCGTCTCGACCACGTCGCCCTTGCCATCGATGGTCGCGACCGCGCCGAGCTCCTTGGCCAGGGCCAGCTTACCCGGATCGAGATCGACGCCGATCACGTTGGCCCCTGCCGCGCTGGCGATCATCACCGCCGACAGGCCGACGCCGCCGCAACCATGCACGGCAACCCACTGGCCCGCGCTGACCCGGCCCTGATCGATCACGGCGCGGAACGAGGTGGCGAACCGGCAGCCCAGGCTTGCAGCGGTGGCGAAATCCATCGTCTCGGGCAGGGCGACGACGTTCAGGTCTGCCTGGTGGATCGGCACATATTCGGCAAAGCTGCCCCAATGGGTGAAGCCGGGCTGTTCCTGATGCAGACACACCTGCTGATGCCCGGCATTGCATTCGCTGCACGACCCGCAGCCGCAGATGAACGGCACGGTGACCCGATCACCGACCTTCCAGTTCTTCACGTCCTTGCCGACCGCCTGGACCACACCTGCCAGCTCGTGGCCGGGGATGTGCGGAAGATCGATGTCGCTGTCATGCCCCATCCAGCCGTGCCAGTCGCTGCGGCACACGCCGGTGGCTTCGACCTTGAGGACGACGCCATGCGCCTCGGGCGTCGGGTCCGCGACGGTCACGACCTTGGGGGCTTCTTGGAACTTCTCGAACAGGACGGCTTTCATGGCAGGATCTTTCGCTTGTGACGACTGTTCGGGAAAATTTATACGGCGGAACTGAAATTGCCTTGCTATTCTGCCCCTGAATAACGATCCATTGAGTGGAAAGTGCCTCTGAGGAGGATTTGATTAGGGGAATCTTCCCATGCCCGACATAGATGCAGTCAATGCACAGATTCTCGAACTGCTGCAGAGCGACGGGCGCATGACCAATGCCAGGCTCGCCGAGCATCTGAACATGAGCGAAACGCCATGCTGGCGGCGGCTGAGGAAGCTGGAGGAGACGGGGATCATCGAGGGCTATCAGGCCCAGCTCAATCGCCGGAAACTGGGGCTTGGTGTCATGGCCTTCGTTCAACTGAGCTGCTCCGAACACGATCAGGCTGCCACGGCCGAGTTCCAACGCATCATCGAGGTGACACCCAACATCCTCGCGTGTCACAACACCACTGGCGAGGACGATTTCCTTCTGATCGTTGTCGCGCGCGATCTGGACGACTACAGCGCCTTCGTCGACAGCACTTTGCGGCGCCTGCCTGGTGTGACCAGCATTCGCTCCAACCTCTCGCTGAAAGAAATGAAGGCGTCGAGCAAACTGCCTGTGCGTGGATCATAAGACAGATCAGTTTCCTACATTGAAAGCGGTCTTTCATGCGAACTGCAGCGAAGTTCAGCTTTCCGTGACCTGCTCCCCATAGATTCCGCGTTCTTTAGTTCGCTCTGTTCAGGGTTTGGACCTCTACTGACCGTTGGTGATACCCCCACAGGGTGAGCCCGTCGAGGCTCGTGTGGGGGCGGTGGTGGTTGCAGTCGTCGCGCCACGCCTCGATCAGGTCGTGGGCGTGGCGCAGATTGGCGAACAGGTACTCATTGAGGCATTCGTCACGCAGCCGTCCATTGAAGCTCTCGACGGAGCCATTCTGCATCGGTTTTCCCGGTGCGATGCAGTGCCGTTCGACCCGGCGTTCCTCCTGCCATTTGAGGATGGCGTTCGAGGTCAGCTCCGTGCCGTTGTCACTGACCACCATACATGGATAGCCGTGCACCCGAGCGATGCTGTCGAGCTC